>CAYGOU010000106.1:0-9798 GCA_964351455.1 uncultured Porphyromonadaceae bacterium | reverse complement strand
GAATTGAATCCCGCTCAGCGCTTGTGCCCGCATTTTCAAGTGCCGCCTCCAGGGGTATGTCAGGATCCAGGGGGTTGTACTGCGGGTTGCGCTTCATTTCACTGTAGCCCACGAACACCGGAAGGTTTACCCCGGCTTTCTGTGGAAAAAACTTACCCAGCTGCAGACTGGATGAGACATCGTAATTGACGATCTCCTCTTTACTCCGTTCGTTGACTCTTTTGTCGATCGACCCGAACCCGGGAACGCTTCCTCCCGATGCCACATTCAGGGTTCCGAGATCGGCCAGTTTTACATTCAGCCTTCCGTTGGCAGCCCAGCCACCTGCTTCATCAAACTCAGTCAGTCTCAACTCATTCATCCAGATGATACCCGACTTGGCCAATCCGTCATCTGCCTGAAGATTCTGGTTTTTAGATGGATTCCTAACCCCGATCATGATGGTTTTAACATTGCTGAGATTGGGGTTCCCTACCACGATCACCCGGTTGGTGCCATCGAAAACCTCAAAACGTGAATCCAGGGTGAGCGGAGTACCGGTCCTTCTAATTTCATCGTTGCGAAGTTGCTTGGCCTGCAGGAACAGCAAAAGCTCAACATTGATCTCATTCTCGTTGGGCCAAACCTTTTCGCGGTCTTCAAGCACATCCTGATACTTTGACGGAGGACGAAGGTGGGGTGTCAGGGTAAGGGGCACCTCATATTCGTAATAGTTTTGCGTGTAGTCAGAACCCACCCGGATGAAGGCCCGAAGATCGCCGTCGCGGAGACTCTCCTCGTCAATGGCTTCTGCATGGACAAACAAGCGCAAGCGCTTGAACTGCCTCATGTCGATCCGTTTGTTGACGTAGGCTGCCCGGGCGTCCCCGTCTTCCAGTCCCGTGATCTTGAATGAAATCGACTGTTCATTCTGTTTGATCATGTGCGGGTTGGTGGGATCGGTGGTACGGATGATGCCGGGAGGGAGTACATAATTAACCGGATACCTGTTTCCGTTCTCCTCAATGTTTACCGATGATACCTCAAACTTCGCCCGGGTATACTCCGGTTGGGATAACTGTTCGTTCCCCTCTAAAAGGCTGAGGTTGTATTTTCTCCACTCTCCTCTGACCAGTTCGAGTGAGGCAAGACGCAGGATCACCTCCTCGCCGAATCCACGAATGAACATCCGAATGAAGCGAATCGACTTAAAATCCTGAATGCTTCCGATCACCTCCTGCGGTTCAAATACCGGGACTTTAAACTGATACCAGGTAACAGGTTCACCTTGCGGGTTTTTGCCTGTGATGGCATCGGTGATGTAATTCCTGCCCACTTCGAGATCCTGCTTCCTGAGGCTGATCTTGTATTGGTAATACGACTCCGATTCGCTTAGGGTATTATCCTGGTTGATGTCTTCAACATCGGGCAATGGCGTTGCCTGGGTTGGGTAAGATTCGGGCGACTGTTCCTGGGTGGGTGAATTGCCTTCAAGTCCGTTGAATCGTTTGTATCTTTCGAGGATACCCAACTGCAGCTGGTCGAAATCGGTACCACGGTAATAGTGGTAATTGTCGCCCGATGGGTCATTCAGAATTCCCAGGAATTCAGGTGAGGATGGATCCAACACCCTTTGCAGGCTGTCAAGATAATGCCTGAAGAAGGATCTTTCATCTTCGTCAGAAAGACCGTCGAGGCCAACATCCTGATAAATCCTTGCCTGGATGTCGTTGTCGAATGCATTCACGAACGACTGCACCGCCGGAACCCGGCCCCATACGGTGGTATCAACGGGTTCACCGGTGATGTCGGCTTTGGTGGGAAGTCCGTTCTCAAAACTTTTCCTCCCGTCCTTCAGAACATCCTCAGAAACGTTGCCCAGGTTGAAATAGACGGCCGGATCACGGTCATCACGCTGAACGTTAGACTTTTCATCCTCAACATAAGGATCCATGAGCCAGAACTCAATGTATTCGATGTTGGCCTCCTCAAAATCATTGGTCTGCAGGCGGCTCATTACACCCCCCCAGCGGGTTTCGGGAGATCTCAGCTGTCCCTGGCCGTTGACCCCTGCCGAGTACCTTGAAGGAAGTGCATCATAGTTGTAAGGCCCGCGCTCCTGGGGGTAGAAGGCGAGGTTCAGCACCTGGATGTAGGTTGGGATGTTGTTCGGACTCTCCTTGTATGGGAATATTTCCTGCTCCTTGATTTCCCTCACAAAGTGGCTGCTCTGCTCATCCGGATTGTTGGCAAGGTGACCCGGGGTTGCAGAATTATTTCGTAGAAAGAGGGGATCGATGTGATACCAGGCAAGAAGAGCCCGATTATATCCGTAAGCCAGATCGTTGCTGAGGGCGGCCTCCGGAAACATCGTGGGTTGCCCGAGGGGGGTACTGGCCAGCACCCAGTTCTGTCTCTGCTTGAGGGTATAACTGGTTTCACTGCCTTCAAAATCATCCAGAAGCGCCTGACCCTCATTGTCATAAGGATTATCAATCACCCTGGAGTGCCCTGGGATGAGATGGGCAAACTCACCGCTGAAGGTGATCATTGATCGCTCTTTGGTTTCAATAAAGGGGAGCTTGTCGATGGCACGGGTGAGCCAGGGCGCCTCTGACCGGTAGTTGGTATTGAAACCCCATATGGTATTGGCCACCGGAATCTTATCGAGGTCGACCTTGTTGGTGAGCGGCCGCTCGCGCAGGTGCAGAATGGTTCCGCCCAGATTGAAATCCTTGTTGATCTGGTATTCAAGATGGGTGCCAAGCATTGTTTTCTGCTGTACCCTGAATGAGGCGTTGTCTTCAAGCGAAATCTTAAGAGGAGTTCCCGATTCGATAAGACCCTCGTTAATGATCTTGACGGTACCTCCGATATAATCAACGGTATAATCGGCGTTCTCTGTGAGTTTAATTCCACCTGATGTAACCACGACGCTGCCCTGTGGAATGTTCATCGCGTTGAGCCTGATCTCTGAAGAGGATGAGGCCTTGGATGAGCCGCTGATAAGAAATTTGTTTTTCTCAGCGGTTTGCCGGGCGACGCTCTGGGTTTGGGTGTATAGCTCCTCAAATACGTAACGGTCGGCGATCTCCCGTTTTGTGGGGTCACCTCCCTGGATTTTTGCCCTCAGGTAGGAGCCGAAGGGTTCGAGGACCGGAAAAATGATTCGGCCCCTTTCGGCATGCACCGTCACCTGGTCAATGAAGTCAAAAACCCCGTCGGCCTGGGGATCAAGCTGACTGTTCAGATTATCAAGGTTCAGCACCTTCAGCAGGATCTGCCCTTCAACTGCCCCTTCGGGTAAATAATTGACAGCGGTACCGGTTTTGTCATTCTGGTACAAAACCTGCAAGTCGAAATCCTCCTTGTTCAACCGTCCCGACTGGATGGAGTATACGTTTTTCATCATCAGGTCCCAGGTCGGCAGCATCGGGGTCAGGTTGGTCCCCTTGAGCAATTTCAGGATCAGGGCAGGAGCATTTGACTGGTCGTCGGCATTGAGTTCATTTGAGAACTCCCCGACCCTGAAAGCCTGGCCCCCGACGGTTATTTCGTAGGCTACCGCCAGGATTTCATCCGAGTTAAGGGCCTGATTAAGTGAGATGTACCCCAGCTTTGAGTTGAGTTGATATTCAGTCGTTTCAAGTCTCCTGGCATTCTCTATCTTTTCATAATCCTGACCGGCAAGCATCCCATATGTCTCAAGTGCAGACAAAACGCTGGTGACCTGACTGATGTCACGAATGCCGCTATAGTCGCGTATAAGCTTCTCATAAAGGTCATTGAGATCGTTGCTGGGATAGCGGCCCGGAGCGTTGTACCGGATGAAGTTGGTGTTGAAGAGGTTGGTGTCGCCCTGCAGGATTCCCTCTGCAAGGTCCATAAAGGCGACCAGGTTTCGGGATTTGTCGAAGGCATTGGATTTGTTGGTAATCCAGACCTCCACTTTGGTGATGTTAATACCGGAGTTGATCACCGGAAGGTTTCTGAGCGACTGGTCGTAAATATCCCTGAAGTACTGAGCCAAAAAGAAGTGTTTGTTTGCCTCATATGCATCGGCGTGGATTTCAAACTCCCTTGAAACTCCTCCGCCCTGTATTTCAATGGTTGAGGATTCGCCCTCCTGCTGTGAAAGGACGGTGGTCACCCTGAGGCGGCCGAATTGCAGTTCCGTTTTGATCCCAAAGAGGCTCTGGCTGCCTGTTATTAGCGATCCTGTAAGTGGCAGGCTGACGTTACCTGCCTCGATCTTTTTAATGATCTCGTCATCCTTACCGGTATAGGCGATTCGTGTTTTATTCTCGAAATCGAAGGTGGCCTCGGTGTTGTAACTGATTCCAAGCTCCAGTTTATCGCCGATTTGTCCGGTTACATTCATCTGGATCTTGTTGTCGAAATCAAAAGTGGTATTTCGGCGCACCTTTTCAGGAAGAGCGGGATTCTCGGTGTTGCTGATCTGCAGTCCGAAACTCATTTCAGCTGAACCCTGAGGCCTGATGTTGATGGTATTTGAACCAAAAATCCGATCGAAGGCCTCACCCCCGACGTACAGTTTTGGTATCAATCCTGACTGAGCTTCAAAAGCCTCACCTTTGACCCTTTGCTGCCAGTATTCTTCGACAGAACTGTTCAGGTCATATTTTCTAAACTCCCCGAGGTCCATGCTAACCGGAGGTCGTACTTCGTATTCGCCGAATTTCTCCCGAAAGCGGTATTGCTGGGTCAGCGGATCGTATTCGATGCCTGAGCTGTAGTTCTTGGGGCTTCTGAGCCAAAGTGGAGATTGCTGTCCTGAGAAGGTAAACGGATACCCTGAAAAGGGCCGCATGGGGTATTTCAATTCAATAATGCTGTCCTGGCGTATGGTTGTTCCGGTTTGCTGCGCATTCAGGGGGAGCATGCTGCCGAGCAGGCATACTATAAGTGTGAGCTGAAAATATTTCAGAAAACCAGTTTTGGACCTTGAGCTGAAATGCAGCATATAAAAAGCAGGCGTAACGGTTAGAGTTTTTTGAGGGCAAGCTTGACCAGTTGTTCGGCACTGTGATCGGGAAACTCACCTGAGAGTGCGTTGAGCACCTTTACACAATCGTTTTTAGAGAATCCAAGCATAACCAATGCAGATAACGCTTCCTCCCGTGGCGTATTGTCTGTTCCTCTCATTATTTCAGAAGCATCCCCCTTCATCAGCATTTTGTCGCGCAGGTCAATGATGACCCGTTGCGCCGTTTTCAGACCGATTCCCTTTATGCTTTTCAGGAGGTTGATGTTTTCTGTTTGGATGGCCCGTCTGATTTCTTGAGCCGTTAGCGAAGAGAGCATCATCCTTGCGGTGTTCGCACCAATCCCGGTCACACCCATGAGCAATCTGAAAAGCTCTCTCTCTTCATGCTGGGCAAAGCCGAAAAGGTGGTGAGCATCCTCACGGATTACCTCCTCTATCCAGACCCTGACATCTTTCTGCCCCCTGATCTGAGAGTATGTCTGCAAGGAGATTTGAATGAGGTATCCAACTCCCTGCTGGTCGATTACCAGACTGGCCGGTGTCAGATCGGCCACCTGTCCGCTCATATACTCGTACACACCCATGGGATGATGATCTTATTTGGATTATTCGTTGCCATTATGGTTGGGCAGCGCATGCCGCATCAACTCCCGGTTCATCTTTCGTGTCTTGTAAATTTCGCAGGCTACGAAGATTGCCTGGCGGAGTGAATCGGGACTTGCCTCATTGAGTCCGGCAAGTTCATAGGCGGTGCCGTGTGCCGGGGAAGTTCTCACCACCGGAAGTCCTGCGGTAAAATTAACCCCTCCATCGAAAGCAAGCGCCTTAAAGGGTGCCAGTCCCTGGTCATGGTACATAGCCAGGATGGCATCGAATTTCGTATAGAGTCCCGATCCGAAGAGTCCATCCGCCGAATAGGGCCCCAGTGCCATCATGCCTTCGTTTCTGGCCTCCTCAATAAGGGGTATCAGGATCTCCTGCTCCTCGGTTCCGAACAGGCCCTGATCTCCGGCATGCGGATTGATGCCGAGTACTGCTATTCTTGGTTTGCGGATGTTAAAGTCGTTCTGCAGGGTGGTATTGAGCAGCCTGAGCTTGTCCATTATACGGTCGTATGTGAGGCTAAACGGCACCTCCTTGAGGGGTATGTGACCGGTCACCACAGCCACCCTCAGATGGGGAGCGACCATGAGCATGAGCACCTGGGTTGATTCAAACTTACGCTGGAGATACTCAGTGTGGCCGGTAAAGACCTCTTCCCCGACCACAATGTTATGCTTATTGACCGGTCCTGTAACCAGTGCATCGATTTGGTTTTCGAGGAGGTCCTGGGTGGCCCTTTCAAGGGCGGCATAGGCAGCCTCTCCGGCATGTGTTGTCGACTTACCGAGTTCAACCCGCGTGTTGTCGTCGAGGCAGTTAACCAGGTTTGCCCTTTTGGGGTTAGCCTCTCGCGCCTGCATGATGCTGTTAAGGCTGAAATTGTCGATATTCAATGCCTTACGGTGATAAGCAAAGACTTTTGGTGATCCGTACACGACCGGGGTGCAGATTTCGAGAATCTGGGGATCGAGCAGGGTTTTAATGATCACTTCGTAACCGATTCCATTGATGTCTCCGTGGGTGATCCCTACCAGTGGTTTTCTCTCTTCCATGACAGTTTATTATGGGTGGTTTGCGAGGTAACGGCATTTTATGAAATGCAGCAAAAGCCTGACCCCGTAGCCGGTACCACCGATTCCCCGGTAGTTTTCGCGTGAGGTGAAAAAGGCTGTTCCTGCTATGTCGAGGTGGATCCAGGGGTAATCCGTAAACCGCTGGAGAAACTTTCCGGCTGTGATGGCTCCGGCCATTCTTCCACCAATGTTTTTAAGGTCGGCGATCTCCGATTCGAGGAGTTTATCGTACTCTTCCCAAAGAGGGAGTCTTACAAGACGCTCATAGGTTGCTTCTCCGGAGGCCATGAGTGCTTCTACCCAGGAGTCCCCGGCGGTGGCCATGAGAGCTGCAGCATGCGATCCCAGGCACATCTGGGCGGAACCGGTTAGGGTGGCGAGGTCGATGACCAGTTCCGGCTCATATCTTTTAGCATAACCCAGAGCATCTGCCAGGATGAGTCTTCCCTCGGCATCCGTGTTAAGCACCTCAACGGTGGTACCGTCGAACATTCGTATGACGTCACCGGGCACATATGCATTTCCGTCGGGACGGTTATCGGTGGCCGGAATCAGGGAGATAACCCTTACCGGCAGGTTCATGCGGGCGATGGTGTACATAGCTCCGGCCACTGCAGCGGCGCCTGCCATGTCGCTTTTCATTTCATCCATGCTGTTGGGAGTGGGCTTCAGGCTCATGCCTCCCGTATCGTAGACAATGCCCTTGCCGACCAGCACCAGGGGTCTTACATTGACTGAGCCTTCGGGCTCCCAGGTCATGATGATGAAGCGGGGAGGGTCAATGCTGCCCTTATTAACAGCAAGAAGGCCTCCCATGCCCAGTTTTTCAATCTCTTCGCGCCCAAGTATTTCAGTGCTGAAGCCAACCCTTTTTCCGGCCAGGCTGATTTCATCGGCAAACCTTGGTGCATTGAGCCAGCTGAGCGGTTCATTCACAAGGTCGCGGGCCCAGAAGATGCCATCGGTCAGGGCGTTGAGATCCGCAATGCGTGCGGGACTGAGGTCGCAAATGCCGATCCTGGTCAGGCTGTTTTTCCTTTTTGCCGCCTGGGTGTGATATTTCAGAAACTGATATCCTGCCATGACCATTCCCTCGGCCAAAGCTTCGGTCAGATCAGGATTGCCGGTGAGGTTTTCGACAACGACCTCCTCGGCCTTATGGCGGTTCAGAAACTGAATCACCTCGCAGCCGTCGAGCCTCAGGGATTCGTTAAAGGCATCTCCCTTTCTCTTGGAGTCGGGGAGGAGCAGAATGGTCCACACATCCACCCGGTTCAGCATAATCAGTCTATGCTCTGTCGCCAAAGAGTTTTCGGCAAATTTTCGTTCGCCTGGAGACAGATCTGCAATTCCGGAGAGTTGACTGTCGGGAATGATAAGAATCCGGTTTTGGGATCCCGTGGGTTTTTCGGTGTGAAAAAGGAGCATGACCAATCTGGATGGTTGATAAGACAGCAAATTTAATAAAATACCCTAATTTCACGCCTCGTATACCATTGCGATGAGTCAGACCGATGAGCTGCTAAGCTGGGCCATCCGCGGGCAGTCCCTCTCCGCCGGGGAAGCTTTTGAACTCTACACCCGGGCGGGAGATGGCGAACTGATGGAAGCTGCCCATGCCATTCGCATGCAAAAGCATCCCAACCGTGATGTGGGCTGGATCATCGACCGCAACGTCAACATCACCAACATTTGCCTCTCATTCTGCACCTTCTGTAATTTTTGCCGTCGTGAGGGAGATCCGGATGCATACATCACCACCATGGGGGAGTACCGGGTCAAGATCAGGGAGCTGTTTGAACTTGGAGGCAGGCAGTTGCTGCTGCAGGGGGGTATGCATCCACGTTTGGGACTGGATTATTACATCAGCCTATTCCGGGATCTCAAGGCAGAATTTCCTGAACTGCGACTTCATGCCCTGGGTCCTCCTGAAATCGTACATCTGGCCAGGCTCGAGAAGGCGGAATACGGGACCATTCTGACAAGCCTTACCGAAGCTGGAATGGATTCACTGCCGGGTGCGGGGGCTGAAATCCTGAGTAACCGCGTCAGGGAGGAGGTAAGCCGGGCCAAGTGCACTGCAGATGAATGGTTAGAGGTGATGAGGATTGCCCACACCATGAAGATTCCGACCTCCGCCACTATGATGTTTGGACATATTGAAAATGAGATGGAACGGATAGAGCATCTGATTCTGCTCAGGGAGCTGCAAAGTCAGAAACCGGAGGGGAGTCGCGGTTTCATCAATTTCGTGCCCTGGCCCTTCATGGATGAGGGAACAGTGCTGAAGACCCGGAGAGGTGTATCAGGAAGTGTCACTGCCCGGCAGTACATCAGAACCATTGCCATTTCAAGAATAGTGCTCAATAACATTGAACATATACAGGCCAGCTGGCTTACGGTGGGAGTGCCTGCGGCTCAAGTATGCCTGCACGCCGGAGCAAACGACTTCGGCTCCGTCATGATCGAGGAGAATGTGGTATCATCAGCGGGTGCGTCGCACAAGATGGATGCCGTGGGTATGCAAGAGGCTATCAGAGGGTCAGGATTCACCCCCAGGCTGAGGAATCAGCTTTTTGACTGGCTCGACTGATCCACGAAATCAATGGTTCTCAAAACGCTCTCCACCTTCCGGATATGGTTTCGCTTGTTGAATTTCGGGGCATAGACAAATCCGAAAGCTGTCACCAGCCTAGAACGTTCCTCATCCACGAAAGTAAGGGCAAGGAATGGACCTCCCATCCAGTCGCCCATCATCTCCCAAAGTCCCTTGATCTCCCTGACATAATTGCCGTTGACCTCCATGACCTGACTGTAAAGTGGCGCATCGAATTCAACGGCCATATAAGAACCTGGAGGGGTACCCGGAACCCTGGATTTCAGGGCCTCATCAATTTCCCGGATCAGGATTTCGTAATTGAGTTGAGACTCATCGGTGTAGGGTCTGTGCCATATCAGTACCCCCTGGATCATATCCTGAGGGTTGTATTGCACCCAGATGAAGTTGCCGGTGTCGACCCTTGGTTCAAATCCCTTCGGAAAGCTGGCACGTATCTGGTGTTTCCGGATCATGGTATTGGCCAGTTCAAGGTTCTCAAACTGTCGGTTCAGTCGCATTTGCCGGCTGATCTCGGC
>CAYGOU010000105.1:2632-9811 GCA_964351455.1 uncultured Porphyromonadaceae bacterium | reverse complement strand
CTCCCTTGGGAGAGGGGGTTCAAGGAACAAGAAATAGAAATTAGAAAATAAGGCTAAGGCAAAGGCTAAGGCAAAGGGCCAGTAACCAGTAACCCGCAACCTGCAACCCGCAACCTGCAACCCGCAACCATTTCTTCCTGAATTCCGTATCTTGTAGCTCAATGAAGTGGTGGATTACATTCTTGTTCGCGCTGGTGGTGTTGCCTTCATCATTTGGTCAGGGCGCACGATACCTGATCCGGAACTATGACCTGTTGAATGAAGTCAACCTGAATGGTTCAACATGGTCAATGATTCAGGACAGCAGCGGGATTCTGTATTTTGGCGCCGATTACGGATTGGTCACCTACAACGGTTCTGACTGGGGACTTTTCAGCCGGGATCAGTCAATCATCAGAAGCCTTTTCTACGACAGCCGCAGTCGCATCATCTACGGGGGATACAATGATTTTGGAATTATAGAACGGAATCAAACAACCGGCCTGAGTTTTCGTTCACTTGCAGCAACCCTTCCCGATAGCCTTGAGGGGTTCGGTGACATATGGAGCATTGTCGAAACTGGCGGACAGGTTTTCCTGCACTCCAACAACAGGATCTTCATTCTTGATCGTGATAAGGTCTCTGTGATTCCTGCCCATGAAACCTATCACCGGTCTTTCATCATGAATGACCGGTTTGCGGTGAACATGAAGTCGGCAGGACTTCACCACTATGACGGAGGCACCTTCGTTGCCCTTGAAGGCGGGTCCTTTTTCGCAGATAAGGTGGTCAGTTGTGTCTTTGGTGCGGAAAGTGAAAATTACTTCATCGGAACACGAAATAGTGGGGTTTGGCTCTATAATCCGGTCACCGGAGGCATTGGTGATCCCTTTACTGGACATCCTGAAACCCAAAAGTTGCTAACCCGCTACGGAATATACCATGGCCTTGTATTGCCTGACAAGAACCTCGCCTTTGCCACCCTTTTCGGAGGTACGATTCTTACCAGTCCTTCAGGCCGGATTCTGAAGGTGCTGAACCGGAACCATGGACTTCGCGACAATGTCAATTACTTCATTGGTACCAGCAGGGATTGTAATCTCTGGATCTGCTCCAGCAATGGCATTTCAGCCTACAACCTCAACTCTCCATTTATTCTGTGGGACTATACTTCGGGTATCGATGGAGTTGTTCTCGACATTGAGGAATACCAGGGCAGCGTTTATATTGCCACCCTGACCGGACTCTACGAGATTCCGGGTTTTAGTCCTGACAGACAGCCCTTTCAGATGCCCGCAAGGCGCCTGCTGAGTTCGGAGGTGTGGAGCCTGACCCGGATTGATGGTGCTGCCGGTGAGGATCTTTATCTGGGAACCGGAACCGGCCTGGCTAAGCTGAAGGGGGATGAGCTTGCCTGGGTCAGTAAGGGAGGTTCGGTGTTAAAGGTGATCCAGCCCAGATGCGATCCGGATCTGCTCCTGGCCCTCAGGGCTGATGACTTCGACATATTCCGCCGAACCTCGGGAAAGTACAGCCATTTTGCCACTGTTCACAACCTTTATCAGGGGTTGAGAACCGTTGCTGAGGATGAAAGGGGGCACCTTTGGATCGGGACCCGGAATTCAGGCGTGGTTGAGGTTTCACTCCTGGAGTTGCTCGCTTCGGATATTCAGAAACAGAGTCCGGCCGATTTCTCGAAGCTTCCGGTGAAGAGAAAGGTTCACACCTTCGGGGTATTGCTTACCGACGTGATCGGATATGAAAATTCGGTGATTTTTACCAATTCTGGCGGCCTCTTCAGGTTTGATCCGGTGCGCCAGGAGTTTTCGAAGTGCCTCCTCTTCGGTCCTGAAATAGCCCGTTACCCCCACATGATCTCCGCCCTCCGGAAGGATGGCAGAGGTAACATCTGGGTGGGTGGAGAAGACATTTTCATGGTCAGGCCGGATGGAACATACACGCCCGACAAACTCAATTTTCAGCAGTTAAAGGATGTCTTTTCGGCCTTCGTTTTTTTGCATACAAGTGATCGAAAAACCTGGATCGGGGGCAATTCAGGTGTTTATTTATATGACAGTCAGGTTAATATGAATCTTCCTGAGCGATTACAGACCCTGATCACCCGGATTGAAATCCACCCTCGGCCGCCCATTCATGTAAATGCCGGCAGGTTGACATCGGAGCTTCCGGATAACGATGTTCTGCGACACGATGAGTTGCTCGAAATTGATCTCAACAGGAGGAACAGCCAGGCCACCTTCCATTACAGTTTGCCCTATTATGAGAGCGAAGAGAGAACCGTCTATTCTTACCAGCTTGAAGGTTACACGAGCGAATGGAGTTCCTGGTCATCAAATCCCCAGGTCACCTTTTCAAATCTGAAGCCCTCCTCTTATACCTTCAGGGTCAGGGGCAGGAGTTCATTCGGCCAGGTGGGAGAAGAAGCGGAGATCCATTTCACGGTCCCTGCCCGGTGGTACCTCACCACCTTCGCCATACTGCTTTATCTGGTGCTTATGGTGGTGGTTGTCATTCTGACCGCCGGCCACATCTCCAGGATAAGGATTCGCAAGCATCTTCGGATTGAGGATATCATCCGTAAAAGGATACAGGAATCCAACCGTGCCCATATCATGACCCTCTATCCGGCCGGAAGTGGCATGGATTCTCAAGGTGCCGGAACCGATGATTCAGGCAAGCCTCGGATCGGAGAGGGGCCATCGGGGGCCATGGCACAATCGCAGCAGTTTCTTTCAAAAGCGCTGAAGATTCTTGAGAACAACATGTCAAGCCACGATCTAACCGCCGGAAGGTTCTGTCATGAGCTTGGCATGAGCCAGCCCCGTGTTTACCGAAAACTGATAGCCCTTACAGGTATGTCAATCAATCAGTTCATCCGCAACATCCGTTTGAAAAAGGCCGCCCAGATGTTGATTGAAACCGACCTTTCAATCTCCGAGGTTGCCTATAAAACCGGTTTCACCAGTCCCGGTTATTTTACCCGCTGCTTTAAGTCGGAGTTCGGAATGAGTCCAAGGGATTTCAGCCAGCGGCGACACGATTCACGCTGAAACGCAATCGATTTTTATTCAGCGTGTTACCTGGCTCAATGTTGAAAATGTACCAGTCGCGGACGAAAATTTCCAATTTTTCGACCAATTCCTGACATTAATAGAAGAGTTTATTACAGATGTCGTGGTTGGGCCGGGCTAAATTTATGGTTACCAAATCGAAATAAATCAGGCGATATGAGCAAATACAGCATGTGGATTCTCCTGCCGGTGATGTTGATGCTGGCTTCAGTGAACCTGCAGGCACAGGAGAGAGAGGTCCGTGGCGTGGTCATGAACGATGCAACGGGTGAACTGTTACCTGGAGTGAACATTCTGGTGAAGGGAACCTTCAAGGGAACCTCAACGAATGCAGAGGGCAGATTTGTGATCTCACTGCCGGCCGGACGGGAGGTATTGGTGGTCAGCTATGTCGGCATGGAGGCCCTTGAGGTTTCAATGACCGGGCGGAGCTTTATTGAGATTCGTCTTACCCAGGGAATCCAGCTCGAGGATGTGATTGTTACCGCCCTCGGTATCAGCCGGTCGGCCAAGTCACTGGGGTATGCAGCCACCAACCTGAAAAGCGGGGAAATCAGCGAAACCAGGGAGATGAACATCATCGATGCCCTGTCGGGAAAGGTGGCTGGCATTGACATCAGCTCCTCATCCGGAGGGGTGGGGTCGTCAAGCAGGATTGTGATCCGCGGTATTTCAAGCCTTACCTCTGATAATCAGCCCTTGTTTGTTATTGACGGGATTCCGGTCAACAACACCCTTCGGAGCGGCAGCGGGGATATCGACTGGGGCAATGCAATTGCCGACATCAACCCGGATGACATCAGTGAGATGACCATTCTGAAGGGTGCGGGTGCTGCTGCCCTCTATGGTTCGCAGGCCGCCAACGGGGTTATTGTCATCAAAACGAAATCCGGAAAGGGGCAAAAAGGACTGGGATTAGAATACAACACCTCCATCTCTTTTGACAGGCCTTTCAGACTGCCTGATTTTCAGAATAAGTATGGTCCTGGTGTCAATCCGGAGAGCTGGGATTTCTGGAAGTCGGGTGAGGAGCCCTATTATGCATGGGGTCCCAGACTCGACGAAGGAAACATGGCGGTACAGTGGAACAGCCGACTCGGACCAGACGGAGAGCCAATACCCCTGCCTCTGGTATCCTATCCTGATAATTTCCGCGATTTCTTTGACACAGGGATAAACCTGAACAACAACCTTTCGTTCAGCAAGGGCGAAGAGAATAAATATCATTACAGGATCTCATTCAACGACGCCCGGGAGCGGGGCATGCTTCACAATACAGATCTGAAGCGGCAGGTGATCACGCTGGGTGCCGGTACCAACATCACCCCGGATCTTGAGTTAACCACCTCCGTCATCTATTCGAAAACCACCAGCGGAAACAGGCTGACGGGGAACAGTGATGCCTACAATGCGGTAAAGGGAGCTCTCTTCATGTCGCGCAGCGACAATGTTGAAGATCTGAGAAACTACCGGCAGCTGCTTGAAGAGGGGGTTCCTCTTCCGGGTGATTATATTGGCAAGAACCCGCAGGTGGTGGTTCCCGGAACCACCATGGCAACGAGTGACTACTATCCCAACCCGTTTTTTACCCTTGACCATCTCAGAAATGAGTTTGCCAACGACCGGTTGTTTGCCGTGACAGGCCTCAACTACCGCCTGACCTCGTGGCTCAGCCTAAACATGAATACCAGCATTGAACTCATCAATGAACTCTACCAGCAAAAATGTGATGACGGGGTCAGGCACTGGAATGGAAGCATCTACAGCTACAAGGGTTTCTACAGCCGGGGATTGACCCAGCGAAACAACCAGACCTCGAATTTCCGCGTTACACTTCAAAAGGATCTCAAATTCTTTAACATCAACGCTTTTGTAGGTGGTGAAAGGCGCGACAACATCATGGACTGGGGCAATATGAATGCAACAGAACTCGCCATTTCAGGGGTCTTTAACATGTCAAATGCACAGGGGACCAAGCAGGTGAGCAATGGCTATTCGCACCGCAGGATGAACAGTTTGTTCGGAAGCATTGATCTTTCATTCCGCAATGGTTTGTACCTGACCATGACCGGCAGAAACGACTGGTCGAGCACGCTGCCCCCCGCCAACCGATCCTATTTTTATCCATCTGCCTCGCTGAGCTGGGTGCTCTCAGAATCCTTTAAGATGCCCGATCAGATCTCATTTGCCAAGTTCAGGATCAATGCTTCACAGGTAGGGTCGGATACCTGGGCGTACCAGCTTGAAAGATCCTTTTACAATCTTGACCGCCTGGGCAGTATTTATGAGGCATCGGTTGAGAATACCCTGAAAAACCCCAACCTTAAGCCGACACGCACCAACCAGTATGAGATGGGACTTGACCTGCGTTTCTTTCACAACCGTTTAAGCATCGACTTTGCAGGCTACACCGGTACCTCATTTGATCAGATTACTCCGGTCAACATCGCCAGTTCAACAGGTTATACCTACCGGTTCGTCAATGTGGGTGAAATCTCCAATGCAGGACTGGAGTTGGCGGTTTCAGGCGTTCCGGTAAGCCGCGAAGGGGTAACCTGGGAGCTTGGTTTTACCTGGTCAAAGAACAAAAACGAGGTTGTGTCGCTGGCTGAAGGAGTGGATGCCCTGCCCATAGGGTATGGATATTCTGGCATCCGTACCGAAGCAAGGCCGGGCAGTCCCTACGGTAACATCATTGGATATGGACTGAAGAGGGATCCCGAAGGCCGGGTGGTGCATGTGAATGGTCTACCCGTCAAGAGCGACCGGGAGATGGTGCTTGGCAACATCACTCCTGATTGGATGGGTAGTTTTACCTCGCGCCTGAGAGTAGGCAGAGTGACCCTTTCGACTCTGATCAGCGCAAAATTCGGTGGAGAGATCTTCTCGCTTACCACCCAGTGGCTCAGGCAATACGGACTTGATGCTGCCACCGATATTCCGCTCCGGCAAGGTGCCGTGATCGGTGAAGGCGTTATGGCCACCGAGATTGACGGCGAAACACACTATGTAACCAACAATGTTTCGGTACCCTTCTCCTCATATTCTTACTGGTACAATGCTTACGGGCTCCAGGAGACGGCCATTTTTGATGCCTCTTACGTTAAAATCAAAGAGATACGGCTGAGTTACGATCTGCCGGCTAAGTTCATGAAAAGACTTCCCGGCAACCGCATATCAGTGGCTGCGGTCTGCCGCAATCCCGTTTTGCTCTACTCGGTGATTCCCCATGTAGATCCCGAAACTTCGATTACTGCCGACAACAGCAAACAGGGCTTTGAGATCTTCAACATGCCTTCGGCCCGCACCTTGTCGTTTAACCTGCTTGTTTCATTTTAATCCTCAGGATCATGAAAATCATGCAATATATCAGGACTGCAGCCGGTGTTCTATCGGTGATGTTACTTTTTTCGTGTGAAAAGGATTTTGACAAGATTAACCAGGATCCCAATGGCGTTACGGATGTTCCGGCAGACTTTCTGCTGCCCGGTGCCATCATGAGCATTTCGAATGCCGAAAATGGATTCATGGAGAGCTTTGCCTACGCATCCGACTGGGTGCAATACACCAGCGGAGGTTTCTGGGCTGACCCGGGGAGATACCATTTCGAGAGATCCCGGTCATTTATGTGGGACAATCTCTATTCCGGTCCTCTGATTGACCTCAAGGTCATGAACCGTAAGGCCATCCAGGAAGGGAACATGACGCTCAGGGCCGTTTCGCTTGTGATGTACTGCTACGGTTTCGCACTGCTGGCCGACTGCTACGGTCCTGTTCCGTTCTCCCAGGCACTGGCGGCTGAAGAGGGAATCAACAAGCCGGAGTACGATACACAGGAGCAGGTATATCTGGCCCTGCTAGATTCGCTGGCCACTGCCAGCCATCTGTTAACAGGGGTTGACCGCATCAGCATCCGGAGTGGTTACGACGTGATGTTCAACGGTGATGGGGTTAAATGGTTGAAGTTTGCCAATGCCCTGCGATTGCGGATCCTGATGAGGATTTCAGCGACCATGGAGGTTTCAGTCCTGCTAAGCGAACTGATTGCGGATCCTGATCTCCCGCTGCCGCAGAGCAACAGCGATGATGCTAAATTTCTTTATTCGGC
>CAYGOU010000105.1:0-2622 GCA_964351455.1 uncultured Porphyromonadaceae bacterium | reverse complement strand
GGCATCCTTTGTACGATGTTCTCAGTGCTGAAGCCTCCGATGGTGGCTTCAGGCTGAGCAAAACCCTGACGGATCATCTGCTCTCAACCAACGATCCGCGTCTGCCCGTTTATGGAGTGCAAAACAGCAGCGGAGTCTTTGCAGGACTGCCAACCGGATCGGGTGCAACCGCCGGACAGATCGACCAATACTCCCGGGTGAATCCTCGCTACGGCCAGAAAGAGCGTCCGGGGGTGTTTATATCCTATTCTGAAGTTATGTTCCTGCTTGCTGAGGCCGCTGCCCGTAACCTCATTGACGGGGATCCGGAGATATGGTACAATGAGGCCATCCGGGCAAATTTCATGGCACTTGAACTTTCAGACGACCAGTTTAACGCCTTTATAGAATCTCCGCAGGGCAGGTATACCAACCTTGAACGCATTGCTCAGCAGAAATGGGTATCCCTGTTTGGAAGAGGACTGGAGGGCTGGACCGAATACCGGCGGACCCAGCTACCCCAGCTGACTCCTGCCGCATTTGCGCTGGTTGATGTGATTCCGCACCGCTTTCTGTATCCTTTAAGCGAGGAACAAACCAACCAGGATAACCTAGCCAAGGCCATCCTCATGCTGGCAAACGGAGATGCATTGAATTCGGCTATGTGGTGGATGAATTAATATAGTCATACTTATCGTTATGAAATTGAATGACATACGACTTCTGGCAACTCTCGGCTGTCTGTTGGCCACGGTGGCCTGCACCCAGACCGACTGGGATGCCGTAAAAACCCTGAAACCGGGATACCTCACCTTTTCTGACAGCAGCAAGGTGAACCTGGTCATCACCAAGGACGATGTGACCGGTGCTGTCGTATACGATCCTGTTGATATCCGACTTCAGTTCTTTTTTCATTCCCAGGTAGAGGATTTTCAATCGGCAGGAGTCAGACGGATCCTGCAGAATGAAGCCGGTGAACGTGTTGAGTCGGTTGAGCAGCTTGCCACCGCGAACCTTAGCGATACCATTAAGGTTGACATTTTTGACAGGGATGCACTTTTTAGCGGGATGACCTTCAATCCCGACAGCATCCGTTCTGATTACTCTTTTTTGTTTGAAACTTTTATGGTTCTCTCTACCGGTGATACCATTGTTTCATCCGGTGGCCAGTACCAGGCAACTCCGGTCTATCTCAATTTCTGCACCCTGCCGGATATACCCGAAGGCACCTGGGAAGTGCACAACAAAGCCACCGGATACAAAAAAGATGTTGAGATCAAATACATGGAAGTTTCTCCGGGTGTGTGGTTTTTTGTCATTACCGATTTCGGGATCGACTGGAGCACGTGGAACGACTTCTGGTATGGAACCAATTTCTCACTGGCCTGTCCACCAGCAGGCGATTACCGGTTTGCAGTCAAACTGGCAGCCTGGGGAATTGACCTTCCATCGGTCAGGATAGAGATGGAAAACGATTTTGGAGTCCTTGAAACCCGTCCTTTGCGGATCATGCCATGGACCTATGCGGATGATTCACCTGACATCGGTTATTTCGATGCCGATAACCAACAATTCATTTTCAAGAATGTAAAGGTGCGGGATACCTGGTGGGGAATTGACAACATGAGCATTGAGGAGGTTACCTACACCTTTAAGGGCGAAGAACCGAAGGTAACATCACCCCCGACGGCCCTGGGCCTTGACCCCTTCTATCAAAAGTACATTAATGCTGACGGTATCCCGGTGATCAGTTCGGGTAAGGTTCCGGATCAGGCTCTAATCAGGGTGATGAACATGGCGAATCAAATGCTGGAAAAAAGTCCTGCCGTGCGCCAAAAAATGATCAGCCACCATTCCCGGATCGGCATCATGAGCAAAGATGAGGTGACCACTGACATACCGGAACACGCCTTTCTTGCCAATGATCCGAATACCGACTGGGACAAGCGGGCCCGGGGACTGGGTGGTACGGTCGCAGTGCCCATTACCACCTGTGCAGAGGAGAATGTTCTTTGCTATGAGAAAGATCCCTATAAGGCCGAAGACATATTCGTCCATGAATTTGCTCACGCGATCCACCTGATGGGCATCCGCTATGTCGACCCGCAATTCGACCAGAAGCTTATGCAGGCTTATGAGGCGGCCAGGTCAGCCGGGAAATGGGACAGGACCTATGCCGGCACCAATTATGAAGAGTACTGGGCTAATGGATTGCAATGCTGGTACAATTGCGCCGCCCACAGCGACCCGCCAAACGGTGTTCACAATCAGGTTAACACCCGCAGCAAACTAAAAACCTACGATCCGGGATTGTATGATCTGATCAATCTCTGGTTCGCTGATGATGTATCGCATATCTCTTGTCACAGAAATTAAAACTCACTAAACAATTCCATCATGAAAAGAACATTACTCATCATTTCAGCCATCCTGTTTCTGGCGATGGCTTCTGAAAAGTCAACTGCATCGGTAATTTATACACCGATGAATATCACTGCCAGCCAGACCTCGGCCTGGAACTGGTTTGCTTTTCCTCCGGATGCCAACGGATTTGGACTTTGGGTAAATGTCGGTGCGGCCCTGAGGCTTGAAACCTACCAGGGACCCGTCATCGGTACTGTTGAAACAGACAAGGTTTATCTC
>CAYGOU010000104.1:0-9813 GCA_964351455.1 uncultured Porphyromonadaceae bacterium | reverse complement strand
AGGTATGTTTCTGGGGATGAAAAGGAGCCTTTTCAGCACGGATCAGCTTATAGTTATAGGGGTCGCTAACCTTTCGGATTTTGAGGTTGCGGGTTTTAATCGAAAAAGGCGGCAATTGCTGCTCATTGACGATTCTGATGACTACGATGGTTGTACTGTCGGTCAGAACCACCCTGGGTATCGTCAGTCCTCTGACCGGTTTAATGGCCACATTCGGGTTGGTGAACACCTGGGCATGCAGCATTACCGGAAGGAGTAAAAAAGCCGTATACAAAAAGAGTTTTTTCATGATGAATGTTTAATCAGGTAAACAATTCAGAGCGGGTTTTGATCAACGAGGTATATCAGGATTGCCATTGCAGCGGCGCCCATCTGCAGTTCCCTGCGGTCGACCATCTCGAAGGTGTCTGCCGGAGAATGGTGATATTTAAAATATCGCTGATCATCGGTCACCAATCCCATCAGGACGATCTCAGGATAATAGTCCCTCAGCGGCCCTATATCAACCCCTCCACCGCCCTGAACCAGTTTAATCTGGTAGGGTTCAAAAAGTGCCTTCCATTCATGCAAACTGTCGATCGTCTGCCTGCTCACGGAAAGGCCCAAAGCCATAGGCCTCATAACCCCCCGGTCTGATTCAATGGCGGCGATGTGTACCTCCCCCTTGCGGGCAGCTTCGAGGGCATATTGTTGCCCTCCCCGCTGCGCCACCTCTTCATCCATGAACATCACTGCCCGGATGCTATGGCGGGGCTTGATGCCCAGCTTTTTGAACAGCCTCAGCACCTCAATCGACTGGATGCATCCACCCCCATCGTCATGCGCCCCCTCTCCGGTGTCCCATGCGTCAAGGTGCCCTCCGACGGTTATGTAGTGATTGGGGAAATGACTTCCGCGAATTTCACCGATCACATTGAAGGATTCAAGCTCCGGTCCCACTTCGGAGGTGGTGCGGAACCAAAAATGCAGCCCGGGGTCTTCAGCTAGCATATCACTTAGCAGTTCAGCCCCGAGGGTTGAAACCGCAACTGAAGGTATTGGCATAACGCCATCATCGAAACGGGTGATACCCGTATGTGGAAAATCATCCAACTCAGGATTGAGTGAGCGGACCACGCATCCTGCGGCCCCCTTTTCAGCGGCCCTCGAAGGACCGGTTGTTCGCTGAAAGGCTGCCTGTCCGTAAGCAGAAAAGGTGTTAAGCATTGCGGGATCCATTGGGCGGTTGAAAAAAACGATCTTACCCCGCACCTCCTCAGGCTTCAGCCGATCAAGCTCCTCAAGCGACCGAAGTTCAATGACCATCCCACCTACGCCTGCGTTTCCGGTTCCCGGGGTCCATCCCAGAGCCGCCACTGAAACCTCATGCGTTCCCATTTTTTTTGAAACAATCTGTCCCCGCTCAGGCTCGCCCCGCTTCCAGCTTTTTACCATCACCGGCTGGAGCCAGACCGAATCCAGTCCCATTCCCGACAGAATCTGATGTGTGTACTCCACGGCTGCAGCAGCCTGTGGAGTTCCGCATATCCGGCCGGCCGTATTTTTACACAGCCATTCTAGCTGATGATAGGCAACATGACTCGACAGGGCCTCCCCCATCAAAGATCCAACTACAGAATCCGGCGTCTGGCTCCTTGCCGAAGGGATGCCGGTTGCCCAAAGAAAAAGCAGCACCGGAAACAGGGTTACGAAGGGTTTATATTTCATAGCGTTGACAAATTTGCCAAAAACCTATTACTTTCATGCAGAAAAACAGAGGATTTTCATGCACTCACAAAGCAACCCCAACAGCTCACTGATACTGGCCATTCACCCCAGGATACCCTTTACGAATATAGGCCTGTTCAGTCACCAGAAACTGCTCTTTATGAAAAAGGTCTTTCATGCTGAAGAGCAACGCCAGTCGTGTGCACACTACGCTCAGGAGACCGGTTACCGCTGCGACCAGATCATGGAAGAATTGGTAAAAAACGATCTTCCATACCGGAATATTAGCGTCATTATAAGCCGGGGCGGACTGATCCGTCCGGTCAGGGCAGGTGTTTACCGGGTAAACGAAGCCATGACAGAGGATCTCAGGAAAGGATTCTCAGGAGAGGATGTCGTCAACCTGGGGGGACTGATCGGAGCGGAGCTGGCATCCAGGCTTCCGGGTGCCGGGGCCTATGTGGCCGACCCGGTGGTGGTGGATGAATTTCAGGATCTGGCAAGGGTATCGGGGCATCCCTACTTTCAGAGAAGATCCATTATTCACGCCCTGGAGCAGAAATCCGTAGCCCGCAAATATGCCAAAACGATACAAAAAAAATACGAAGATCTGAACCTGATTGTCGCTCACATGGGCAACGGAATAACGGTGGGTGCCCACTGCAAGGGAAAGGTCATCGACTCAAACCAGGGTCTCGACGGTGACGGTCCCTTCTCCCCTTCAAGAGCCGGATCGGTACCTATTGGAGACCTTATTAAATTATGTTTCTCAGGCGAGTATGACCGCAGCGAGATTTGCAGGATGATCACCACCAACGGAGGTCTCTACGCCTACCTGGGTACGCACGATGGATTCACCGCCGACCACCAGGCTCGCAACGGGGATGAAAAAGCCGCATTCTATCTCAGGGCCATGGCCTACCAGGTATCAAAAACCGTTGGCTCGATGTTTGCCGTACTTGCTGGGGATGTAGATGCCATTCTTCTTACCGGAGGACTCATCCACTCAAAGATCTTTCTGGACGAACTGCTTACCCGAATACGAAAAATGGGGCCCATTCATACCTACCCAGGTGAGGATGATGTTGAGACCCTCGCCCTAAATGGATACTACCTGCTCAATGGAGACATTGAGGCTCTTGACTACCCCTCAAAAGCCTGACCACAAAAAAACCTCACATATTTCTTCTGTATTGTCCGCCTACCTCAAAGAGGGCATGGGTTATCTGACCCAGTGAACAATACTTGGTGGCCTCCATCAGCACTTCAAAAACATTCTCCTGCCTGATGGCAGCCTCCTTAATCCTGCCGGTCCAAAGCAGCGCCTTATCTCCATTAATCTGTTGAAACTCCTTAAGAGACCGCTGCTGCGATTTCTTCTCCTCTTCGGTGGCCCGGATCACTTCGCCCGGCCTTACAATTGGCGAGCCTTTGCTTGAAAGAAAGGTATTAACCCCCATGATGGGCAATTCTCCTGAGTTCTTCATTTGCTCGTAGTGCATCGACTCCTCCTGGATACGGTTTCGCTGGTAGTTCCGCTCCATGGCACCCAAAACTCCACCCCGTTCTGAAAGACGCTCAAATTCCATTAAAACAGCCTCTTCAACCAGTTGGGTAAGCTCATCCATGATAAAAGAACCCTGAAGCGGATTCTGGTTTTTCGTCAATCCAAGCTCCCGGTTGATGATCAGCTGAATGGCCATGGCCCTCCTGACCGACTCTTCGGTAGGAGTGGTTATGGCTTCATCGTATGCATTGGTATGCAACGAATTACAGTTGTCATATACCGCATATAAGGCCTGCAGCGTGGTGCGTATATCATTGAAGTCGATCTCCTGGGCATGCAGCGAACGTCCGGAGGTCTGGATATGGTACTTCAGCATCTGTGACCTTTCATTCCCTCCGTACCGGTATTTGATCGCCTTGGCCCAGATGGTGCGTGCAACCCTTCCGATAACCGAAAACTCTGGGTCAAGACCATTGGAAAAAAAGAATGAAAGATTGGGGGCAAACTTGTCAATATCCATGCCTCTGGCAAGGTAATACTCGACATAGGTAAATCCATTGGCCAGGGTAAAGGCAAGCTGGGTGATGGGATTGGCTCCGGCTTCAGCGATATGGTAACCAGAGATCGATACCGAGTAGAAATTTCTTACCTGGTTCCGGATAAAATAATCCTGCACGTCACCCATCAGTTTTAAAGCAAAATCAGTTGAAAAAAGACAGGTGTTCTGAGCCTGATCCTCTTTCAGGATATCCGCCTGCAGGGTGCCCCTGACATTCATCAGGGTGTCACGTTTTATTTTCGCATAGGTTTCAGCATCCAGGAGCTGGTCTCCTGAGGTTCCGAGCAGAGCCAGACCGCTTCCATTGTGACCCCCGGGCAGTTCGCTCCGGTAATCCGGAATTTTAAGGCCGGCCTCTTCAAAGCGCTTATGGATCCAGATTCTGGCATCCTCAAGTTTACCATTGGCAGCGAGATGCCTTTCACAAGCCTGGTCGATTGCGGTGTTGAGAAAAAAAGCTGCCAAAACCGGGGCAGGACCGTTGATGGTCATGGAGACCGATGTGGATGGATCGAGAAGGTCGAAACCTGAATAGAGCCTTTTCGAATCATCCAGACTTGATACAGAAACTCCGCTGTTTCCGATTTTCCCATAAATATCCTTCCGGATGGCCGGGTCCTCTCCGTAGAGGGTAACCGAATCATAGGCAGTCGACAGCCTTTTGGCAGGCATCCCTGCAGAAAGGTAATGAAACCGGTGGTTGGTTCTTTCCGGACCACCCTCCCCTGCGAACATGCGGGTGGGATCTTCCATTTCGCGCTTGAAGGGATAGACCCCGGCTGCATAGGGAAACTCACCCGGAAGATTCTCAAGCAATCCCCATTTAACCAGGTCGCCCCAGCAGCGGTAGGTCGGAAGACTGACTTTGGGTACCTTGAGATGCGACAGGGTCTCGATGTAGGTTGCAACCTCAATTATTTTGTCCCGAACTTTAAAACTGAAAACAGGAGCCTTCATCTCCCTGCTTCTCTCATTCCAGCCTTCGACCCACCTGATCACCGCCGGATCAATGGCAGCTTTGACCTCCTCTTCCTTAAGCCTGAGTTCACCGACTGAAGATCCAGATCCTGTATTCTCTCCAAGCAACCTTACCGATTCACTCAACGCGTACCATTCACCGGCAAGGTCTGCCTGCCTTGCGGCCCACCGGTTGTAGCGCCTCACCTCATCTACGATTTCCGCCAGATAGCGGGTTTTCCCGGCAGGGAGAATCTCCATTTTTTCACGGGATTCGGGCAGTGGCGACTCAGTCCTGAAATCCTTTCCTGTTTTTCTATTAAGACCCTCAACAACTGAATGATACAACTGATTTACTCCGGGATCATTAAACTGTGAGGCAATGGTACCGAAGGCGGGCATATCAGCAGGAATCATATCGAAAGCATTCCGGTTTCTCTGCATCTGCTTTTTAACATCCCTTAAAGCATCCAGTGCACCCGGCTTGTCAAATTTATTCAGGGCCACCAGGTCTGAATAGTCGAGCATGTCGATTTTCTCAAGCTGTGTGGCTGCGCCATATTCCGGGGTCATCACGTAAAGGGAGAGGTCGCTGTGGTCGGTAATGCCAGAATCCGACTGACCAATTCCTGATGATTCAAGGATGATCAGGTCGAAGCTGCAATGGGCGACCAGACACAGCACTTCACCGATGTACTTCGGAAGGGTGGTGTGAGCCTGGCGGGTCGCCATCGACCGCATGAAAATCCCGGGTCGGTGAATCGCGTTCATTCTGATCCGGTCACCCAGCAGGGCGCCTCCGGATCTCCTCCGGGTCGGATCCACTGATATGATGGCCAGGCGCAGGTCGGGATTGGTCAGTTTAAACCTCCTGACCAGTTCATCAACCAGAGAGGACTTTCCTGCTCCCCCGGTGCCGGTTACTCCCAGAACGGGCACTTCACGGCAGGTTCTGAGTTTTCGGATCTCCTTCAGAACGGGACCGGAGAGGTCGGGATAATTCTCAACCGCTGTGATCATGGTTGCAAGGGCCCTGAAATCTCCGGAGGCCAGCAATTCAATTGAAGGCAACTCCTGAACCAGCTTAAAATCCGATTCCCGAACCAGGTGGCTCACCATTCCGGTAAGTCCCATCACCCGTCCGTCATCCGGTGAGTAGATCTTGGTTATTCCGTATTTTTCAAGCGCATAGATCTCCTCCGGAAGGATCACTCCGCCACCGCCCCCGAAAATCCGAATGTGTCCACAACCCCGCTCATTGAGCAGGTCGCGCAGGTATTCAAAGAATTCGACGTGCCCTCCCTGGTAGCTGGTGATGGCAACCGCCTGCACATCCTCCTGAACAGCCGCCTCAACAATTTCATGAACAGACCGGTTGTGGCCGAGGTGTATCACCTCTGCTCCAGAAGCCTGAACGATTCTCCGGATGATGTTAATGGTGGCATCATGCCCATCATAAAGCGATGAAGCGGTCAGTACCCTGACCGCATTCACCGGATGATAAAGATTTTCCGTCTGATCCATGGTCATTCAGAAAGAATCGCTCTGGATATCACTATTTTCTGGATCTCGGATGTGCCTTCATAGATTTGTGTCAGCTTTGCCTCTCGCATCAGGCGCTCAACGTGGTAATCCGACACATAGCCGTACCCACCGTGAATCTGAACTGCTTCGGTGGTTATCTCCATGGCAACATCGGCACAATATTGTTTGGCCATTGCACTGGCTAGCCCGTAGGCTTCTCCCTGGTCTTTCAGCCATGCTGCTTTGAGACAAAAGAACCTGGCCGCCTCGATCTTAACCGCCATATCGGAGAGTTTGAAGGAAATGGCCTGATGGTCTGAGATCAGTTTACCGAAAGCCTTCCTTTCTTTTGAGTATTGAACCGACCGCTCAAAGGCCCCCCCGGCAATCCCCAGAGCCTGGGATGCTATCCCAATGCGTCCTCCGTCAAGGGTTTTCATCGCAAACTTAAAACCAAACCCATCCTCACCGATTCGATTTGACTTAGGTACCACCACATCGGTAAACATTACCGAATGAGTATCAGAGCTGCGCATACCCATTTTATCTTCATGAGGCCCGAGGGAGATCCCAGGGCTATCCTTCTCAACAATAAAGGCGTTGATTCCGCGATGGCCCTTTTCCCGGTCAGTTTGTGCGATCACAAGGTAGATAGAGGCGGAGTTGGCGTTGGTGATCCAGTTTTTCGTTCCATTCAGAATATAATGGTCGCCGTGGTCAATTGCGGTAGTTCTCTGGGAAGTAGCGTCAGAACCAGCCTCAGGTTCTGACAACAAAAAAGCACCCAGCACCTCACCTCTGGCCAAGGGTTTGAGATACTTCTCCTTCTGAGCATCGGTGCCGTAGGTTTCAATTCCCCAGCACACCAGAGAATTGTTGACCGACATGATCACTCCTGCCGATGAATCTATCTTACTGATCTCCTCCATGGCCAACACATAGGAGACGGTATCCATGCCACCACCGTCCCATTCAGGACTAACCATCATCCCCATAAAGCCCAGTTCGGCCATCTCTTTAACCTGACGGGTAGGAAACAAGGCCTTCCGGTCGCGTTCGATGATATCCGGAAGCAGCTCCCGGCGTGCAAAATCACGGGCAGCATCCCGGATCATCAGTTGTTCTTCTGAAAATGAAAAATCCATTATAACAGGATTGTTTGATTAAAAGATTATTTTAAAAAATCACACCGCCCTTTTGACCACGATTGCAACCACGGTTTTATCGTCACCGCCCATGTTGATCGACATGCCGAACGGCCGGTCTGTCCCCATGGTTATCTGGCTGGCTCCTGCCCTGCCGGTCAACTGCTCCCAAAGGGTAACAGCCTGATGAACTCCAGTTGCTCCGACCGGGTGCCCCCACCCGATCAATCCTCCGGTGGTGTTCATGGGAATCTTACCATCCCGTGCGGTTTGTCCGCTGAGGATGAAATCAGCACCCTGTCCGACCTGAACAAAGCCGGCGGCCTCAACCGCCATGACGGCAGCTATGGTGAAGCAGTCATGCAATTCAAGTGTACCTACCTGATCAATGGTAATTGATGCGTTGTTCAAGGCTTGTCTGACCGCCTCTTCAATGGTGGTCAATCTGGCGGGATCGGTCGGGGGTTTGGTCAGGTCTTCTTCAACCTGAGCCCAGCCTACCACTTCAACAACCTGATCCATCGGAATACCTGTTCGCCGGAGACCATCCTCCGACATCACCGCCAGGGCTGAGGCCCCATCTGAAACCTTTGAACAGTCATATACCGTCAGGTAATCAACAAAACCGGCCGGATCGGGTTCAATCAAAGCAACCGCTTCAAGGTCGGGTATGCTGTTGTGAAATTCCTGTGCCGTTTCGCATTGTCGTGCATTCTCAACCATTTGCCGGTACCAGCGTGCCATCGCCTTGCGGGTCTTTTCACGACCAAACTTTTCAAAATAGACCCCGGCACGATTGCTGAATTGTCCCGGGAAAAAATAGGCATGCCCCTCTTTGCGGTCGGGATACCAACCGGCACCTGCCAGTACGTCGGCCCCATAAATGGCCTTCATGGTATTTTGAACCTCCACACCAATGGTCAGTACCACATCAGCGGTTTCAGCAAGAACCGAACGTATCGCTGATGTCAGTGCCAGTCCTCCTGAACCGCAAGCACCTTCAACCCGCGTGGCGGGCTTGAAACGCAAGGCAGGATCGAGCATTGGGAAAAACCCGGGAAGGTTGGCCTGACGGTTGAATCTTGCAGCCATGAAATTGCCAATCACACATTCATCCACATTTTGACCTCCCCCGATTTGTGCCAGGGTTCCCTTTCCTGCCAGTTCAATGTAGTGCTCAAGTCCTGGCCGCGGTTTTTTTGGATTAAACTCCTTGCGGCCGGTTCCCAGGGCTATGGTATTGAAGCCGGCTCCTATATATACTTTTTTGCGTAGGTTTTTCATCTTTTTCAGGCATTAAAATAATCATTCACCGGTCCGTATGCATGAAAGAATCCGGTCTCAAGCACCCGGTTGACATCCTCCTCGCAAACGGCCACACCGCTTGACACCAATAGACGGCCTATTGCGGCTGAATTTCGTCCATATTTCAGAGCCAGGGTGGCTCCTTTTGATTCCATTGACCTGAGCTTACCAAAGAAATTCTTCAGCAATTCCGGTTTTTGGGTCGAGAAATTGACAGTTTTCCAGGCAAGGGACTCAGGGGTCTGACCTAGAAAAAGGTCGACCTCTCCGGCAAAGTCGCTGACCGGAACATATCCCTTGCTTGCAAGGTCGTAAACCCCTACAGGTCTGCCCTTTTCATAACGAAGAATGCCATCCTTCTGGGATCCGTCAGCAAACTGTCCTCCTCGAACTCCGTGTTCGAGCAACTTGTCAAGAAAGGCACTGTGCAGCTCTTCATTCTGAAGGTAGGGATTCATCACCTGCATGATGTAGGATACGACATCCACCCCAACGTAGTCGATCAATTGGAAAATACCCATCGGCCGAAGCAAGAAATCCTGGCTGACCCGGTTTATGGCCCAGATTGACTTAACAGGTGACAGCTCAGGTTCAAGCTTATGTGCCTGTTGAATTCCATACAGGGCATCCCTCATAAAATGTCCGTTGCCAATAAAGCCGGCAAAGTCATTGGCCGGAACCACCACTTTCCGGAGGCGCCCGGCAAACTCCGTGGCAAACTCAATCAGCTCCGGCTTGCTGTTGCGTGCCGGAATGAGTTCAACAAGCTTTTGAACCGCTGGAGGATTATAATAGTGCACTCCGAGAATTCTGCCACCCAGATCCGCCTCCTCATCAAGTCGTGAAATGGGAATCGAGGAGGTGTTGGTAAAGAACCAGCTTTGCCGGTTTCCCTTCTGGTCAATCTCCTTCAGAACAGGAACTTTGATGGCCGGGTCTTCTTTGATGGCCTCAAAAATTAGTTTTGAACCTGCAGCATCCAACAGGTGTGTTGAAGGCACTACCATACCCATGACATCCCTCACATATTGCTGAAGGATATCACCATTTTCAACCAGATCCTTGCGGTCGTGGTAAAGCTTCCGCAGGTAAACCATCTTTTTTTCTGC
>CAYGOU010000103.1:0-9827 GCA_964351455.1 uncultured Porphyromonadaceae bacterium | reverse complement strand
AGTCCCGGCGGTGCACTTATCAAAGATGCAGTCATATTTTTAAACCAATTTTTCCATTATTTGGATTATCAGCCTGCCAGTCAGAATTTTGGAACATTTTTTGATCAGGTGCTTTTTATAATACTAAACTGACATGAAAACTAACAGAAGATCCTGGTTTGCCATCATCCTGGTTATTGTGATCATTCTCATCGGATACTCCTATTTTAAGGGAATGTACAACGGAATGGTGCAGCGCAGTGAAAATGTAGAGCAGCAGTGGGCCAATGTTGAGAACACCTATCAGCGCCGGGCCGACCTGATTCCCAACCTGGTCAGCACCGTCAAGGGATACGCTGAATTCGAAAGGGAAACCCTTGAGGCTGTCATCAACGCAAGGGCCAAAGCCACCTCAGTGCAGGTTGATCCTCAAAACCTCACCCCCGAAATGCTGCAACAGTTTCAGGAAGCACAGACCGGTATTAGCGGGGCACTTGGCAGGCTCATGGTGGTCATCGAAAGATATCCCGACCTTAAAGCCAATCAAAACTTTCTCGACCTTCAGGCCCAGCTTGAAGGAACCGAAAACCGCATAACCACGGAGAGAAGAAAGTTCAATGAAGTGGCAAGGGATTACAACACATTCATCAAGCTTTTCCCGAGAAACATTTTTGCAAACCTTTTCGGCTTTGATGCAAGACCCTATTTCGCAGCCGTCGAGGGAGCAGAAACCGCTCCTCAAGTAGAATTTTAACCATGCCTGAAGTAAAGAAATTCTTCTCTCCCCAGGAGCAGACCGAAATCTTGAATGCCGTGCGCGAGGCTGAGAAAAACACCTCGGGCGAGATCAGGGTTCATCTCGAGCGCTCCGTTGAAGGTGAGGTGCTCGACCGGGCAGCCTATATTTTTAAAAAGCTCGGAATGCATAAAACCGAACAGAGAAACGGCGTTCTTTTCTACCTGGCTGTAAACTCCCGCAAATTTGCGGTCATCGGCGATGCCGGAATCAACCAGGTGGTACCCGAAGGATTCTGGAATCAGGTCATTGAAAGGATCCGTACCAGGTTTTCAGAGAACCGCTACAGCGAAGGACTCGCAGAGGGCATCCGGATGGCAGGAGAACACCTCAGGGCACATTTCCCTTATCTGATTGGTGATATGAACGAACTCAGCGATGAAATATCATTCGGCAACCCATCAGATCATGAAAAGTAGGTGCCTGCCAATTCTGTTGCTGCTTGCATTTCTGCCCATAGCATCGATCCGTGCACAGCAAATGCCCGACCCCATGTCACCACCCAGGCTGGTCAACGACTTCGCCGGTTTTCTGACCAATGGTGAAACAGCTCAGCTCGAAGAACAGCTGCTGGGCTTCAACAATGAAACCTCCACCCAGATATACATCATCACGGTATCTGATCTCGACGGATACGATCCGGCGGATTATTCGACCAGGATCGCTGAAAAATGGGGAATCGGACAACAGGGAAAAGACAACGGGATCCTGATCCTGGTGAAGCCTAAGACTGCCGAGTCGAGAGGTGAAGTTTTTATTTCCGTTGGCTACGGACTTGAAGCTGTGGTACCTGATGCAGTGGCCAACCGGGTCATCGACCAGGAGATCCTTCCCCATTTCCGGGAAAACAGTGCATTCAACGGGTTGAACGCAGCAACCGCTACCCTGATGGCACTCACACGTGGGGAATTCACCGCCGACCAATATATGCAGCATAACGCCACACCTCCTGGTGCCGCTGTCGGAGGAATCATCTTTTTCATCATCATCATGGCAGTCCTTTTTGCCGGCAGGTCGAAGGCAGGAAGACATAACTCCATCGGTCGCGAAATCCCGTTCTGGATATTAATGGGGATGTTGTCATCTGGCAGATCCAACGCTGGCATGTTCGGAAATTTCTCATCCGGTCGCGGAGGATTTGGAGGTGGTGGATTCGGAGGTTTCGGGGGAGGTGGAGGAGGCTCTTTCGGTGGAGGCGGAGCCGGAGGCAGCTGGTAATCACCTCAGTTCCCTCAGTTCCCTCAGTCCCTTCTCGGCCTCCCGGCGAATTCCATCGCGGTACCCGTATCTGTTCAGTTTCAGGCAGTCGCGGTATGCCTTTTCGGATGCCTCCTTTTTACCCTCCTTTCGGTACAAATGCCCCAGCTGAAGGGCACTGTATGGTATCCAGTAGGCCTTTATCTCTCCCCCTGATTTTAAAACCTCCTCATAGGCCTGAATGGCCTGTTCGGTTTGTTGTGTCATCTGAAAGGCTCTTCCCAGACGATAAAATGCCTCAGCCCTGGCAACAGGTCGCTTTTCTGCCACCAGCAGCATCCTGGCAGCCTCGATGCAACGGTCATGGTACCCACCGTCGATCATCATTCTCAACGCAAGAAGTCGAGCTTCAGGTGCCGACTCAACAACAGCCTCGGCCCTTGCCTGCTGGTCCTGTGGATGACCATAGGCCTCCCTGGCCAGTATCATTCTCCGATACTCATGATATCGAAACTCATCGCCCCTGAGCAGGTGATGCCACCCAACTTTCAGGAGTGCCGCTGCAACCAGGCTTGCTTCCGGGTCATGACTTGCAAATGCGGTCAGGTCATCAAAGGCTCCCTTTTCACCGCTGTAGAGCAGCATCCTTCCTCGCAGGTAAAACCAGGCCGGAAAAACTGACACCTTCGGTGGATCAGCAAATTCAGCAAGCATACTCAGAGCGGCATCGTTATTACCCGCCTTTTGCAGGCATAGCGCTTTCAGATAGGTTCCCAGCACCCCAGATGGCAACCCTGTAGGCATAAGATCCAGCACCTCCAGAATCCCTGCAGGCTCAGACATAAACTCCCGGGTTGCCGCCAGCAGAATCAGTCCCGCCTCCTGCTGTTCAACACCTCCTGAAGTCCTTGACCTGAAATAGCGCTTTAACCGTCCGAATCCATCCGGGCCTCCGGTTGTCATACCAAGCAGACTAATATATTTTCGATATGAATCCGGAACCTGCTCGAAAATCAGAGCGAATACCCCAAGGTAAAGGTCCCGTAAGAAAACCGGAACCTCCTCCTCAACCGATTTGTACTGTTTCCATGCTTTGTGCACCTCCAGCGCGGATTGCTGGTAGGCTGAAAACTGTGCGGCGGCAACGCTCCGGCAGAGATGTATCCGGGTTTCTAAAAGCCCGTAGGGGTAGTCCTCATGCTCTTTGCCCATAAGCACCCTTAGCATATCTTCAGACTTCCGCTGGTATACCTTAAGGCTCTCAGTGTTCTGAAAAACCATCAGTTTAAGAAAGTCATGATTGCATTGAATTTCGAGCTGATTTAAGGGGACCTTATCGGTTACGAATGAAAAATTTCTTGAAGCACCCTCAAAATCCAGCTCCAGAACCTGCATTCTGAGGCGATCCTCATCTTGTGAAACGGATGTAATAGGGACAAAAAAAAATGTCACGGCCATAATAACCGTGACAAAGCTTATGCTGAACGGGCTATTCATCTATTCACTGACACCGGCAAGCTCATCGTCAACAAGAATCCTTCCGCAGTATTCGCAGACGATAATTTTCTTGCGTGAGCGGATATCCAGTTGTCTCTGGGGAGGAATCCGGTTGAAACAACCCCCGCAGGCATCCCGCTGAACAGTGACCACGGCCAGTCCATTCCTGGCGCTCTTGCGGATTCTCCGGTAGGCCAGCAATAAACGATCTTCAATTCTTTCACCAATCTCCTGCGAACGGTTTACCAGGTTCTCCTCCTCTTTCTGGGTCTCTCCGATGATCTCATCCAACTCACCTTTCTTGGCCTCAAGATCCTTCTTGCGCTCTTCAAAAATCTGCCTTGAATCGTTCATCAGATTTTGCTTGTCTTGTAAACGCAGGCTAAACTCCTTGATCCTCTTTTCGCACAACTGAATTTCAAGCGTCTGGAATTCAATTTCCTTCGACAACGAGTCAAATTCCCGGTTGTTACGAACATTACCCTGTTGGGTTTCGTATTTTTTTATCAGGGTCTGGGCATCCAGTATCTCAACCTTCTTCTTTCCGATTGCTGACTCAAGTTCAGCCACTTCATCCGCGATATTCTGTATGCGGGTCTCGAGGCCCGCAAGCTCATCCTCGAGGTCCTGAACCTCAAGTGGAAGCTCACCCCGTAAAGTCTTGATTTTGTCTATATCTGAATCAACGGTCTGTAACTCAAACAAATCTTTAAGTTTCTCCTCTACGGATACTGACTTATCCTTACCCGTCATCTGTGTAATTGCCATGCCTTAATAATAATTTACCGGATTGCTATTGATTGCTGATAAATGAACCGCAAATTTAGGTAATTTCTCCGAAAGAACTTCATATAGTATTTCCGGCACAAACTGCTCTGTTTCAAAGTGACCGGCGTCCACCAAAAGCAGCTTCCCTTCGGTCTCGAAAAACGAGTGGTACTTAAGGTCGGCGGTCACGAAGGCATCCGCTCCGCAACGGATGGCGGCCTGTAACAATGACCCACCGCTACCGCCACAAAGAGCTATCTTATGAATGCGTTTGCCTGTAAGGGGCGAATGTTTCAGCATCGGGATTTTGAAAGCAGACTTCACAAGCGACAGAAAGCCACCCTCGTCAATTGGTTCCGGCAGGTGGCCGCAAAGCCCGGTTCCGGCCATGGTGAATCTGTTTTCGAGAGGATAAAGGTCATACGCAACCTCCTCATAAGGATGAACCTCAATCATGGCCGAAATCACCCGATCCTTCAAATAAGCCGGTAAGATGGTTTCAATCCTGACCTCAGGTTCGCGGTTTAAGGTGCCGGGCTTTCCGGCAAAGGGTTTCGCATCGGCATCTCCTCTGAAGGTACCTGTCCCTTGAGATTGAAAGGAACAGGAGTCATACTTGCCGATTCTGCCAGCTCCGGCGCCGAAAAGGGCCTCCCCAACCGGTCCTGCGTGCGACTCCGGCACAAAAACCACCAGCTTTAACAGTCCTTGTGAAGAAGGAACCAATACCGCTGTCTCAGTCAGGCCGAGTTTGTCAGCCATCCGGCCTGAAACTCCTTCTGGAATCATATCAAGATTGGTATGCGCTGCATAGATGATCATGTTCTCTTTTATGGCCCTCACCAGAAGGCGCTCAGGAAGTGTTTCTCCGCTTATTCTTTTCAGTGGTTTAAAAAGCAGCGGATGGTGACTGATGATCATATTGCATGCCATTGAACGGGCCTCATCCATCACCTCAGAAGTAATGTCTACGCACAGCAAAACTCCGGAGACCTCATCACCACGGCTTCCGGTCAGCAGTCCTGAATTGTCATACGCCTCCTGAAGTGCCAGTGGAGCAAAAGCTTCGATGGCGCTTATTACCTCTGATGCTGATACCATAATGTTTTGTTTAAAGCTGATCGTGCATCTCCTTCAGCAGGTTACGGATATCCTGCAATCGCCTGATAACATCCTGGCTATGGTCAATCTCATCCCGGTTCTCCCGGATTTTTTTGCGGGCACCGTCAAGGGTCATCCCCTTCTCTTTTACCAGATGGAAAATGATCCGGATCTGCTCAATATCACGACGCGAATACTGCCGTGTTCCCTTTCGGTTCTTACGGGGAGCAAGCGTATCAAACTCCTTCTCCCAAAACCTGAGGAGAGAAGGATTGACCTTGAACATCGCCGCCACCTCCCCGATGGAGAAGTAGACCTTTTCTATAACGGTTTCCTTGTAAGGCAAGGCTAATGGTTTAATCAAGTGACTGACCGCCCAGCTTCGAAAGCTCGATCATCTGCTGATACTCCTCGGCTGAAATCTCTTTGAAGAAATAATTGATCGGATCAACCGGATGATTGCTCTTTCTCACCTCGTAATGCAGGTGGGGAGCTACAGAGAGCCCTGTGTTGCCAACCTCACCGATTACATCACCCCGCTTAACCCGCTGTCCCTCCTTTACCAAAACCCTGTTAAGGTGAGCATAGAAAGTCTCATAGGTGAATCCATGGTCAATCAGCACCGAGGTTCCGTAACCCGATGGGGCACGGCTGAGCGTCACCTCCCGGATGGTTCCGTCACCGGTGGCCCTGATCAGGGTTCCAACCGGCGCTGTAAAATCAACTCCTGTGTGAGGACGTTGTATTTTAAGAATCGGATGCAGTCTTTGATGCGAAAAATATGAAGCAACCCGCTGGTATTCATCAACCGACATCGGCATGATGCTCGGTATAGACAACAACATCAACTCCTTGTTCTTGGCCAACTCAAAAACCTCATCATAAGATTTCGATTGAACATAGAGCTTGTTAAGAATATTGTCAAGCTTTTTGGCAGTCTCTGCAACCACTTCAGAATTTGAATATCCTTCAAGATCCGCATAGCGGTTAACTCCTCCGAAACCGGCATTACGCAAACTGGACGGTACCGGCTCGGCCTCAAAAATTACACGGTAAATATTATCATCGCGGTTCTGAATCTCATCCAGAACCTTCAATGCCTGATCGAGCTTCCGGTTCATGAGATCATACTGGTTTTCAAGAAAACGATTCTCCCGCTTGAGCATTCGCTCTCTGGGAAGGTCGTAGAACATGGATATGACCAGCAACATCCCGCCCCCAACCACAAGACTCGAAATAAGATAGGCCATCACCCGGAAGAGCCTTTGACCTATGGTCAACCTGATCCGGTCAAAGGATAACGATTCCGGGTTAAAGCGATATTTAAATTTTGCCATAGAAAAGCAGAGAAGTGCGTTCCACCTGATCAGCCGATTGCACAAAATTATTGAATTAATCTAACTTTGCAAGAGTTTTTAAGAGACGTTAACACTAAATATAACAGAATGACTTCCAGAGAGATTAGGCAGGAATTTCTATCCTTTTTCAAAGAGAAACAACATCACACAATACCCTCAGCTCCAATGGTCATCAAGGATGATCCCACCCTGATGTTCACCAATGCCGGCATGAACCAATTCAAAGATATATTTCTGGGAAATCAGCCCGCCCCCTACTCAAGGGTCGCAAACTCACAGAAATGCCTGAGAGTTTCAGGCAAGCACAACGACCTTGAAGAGGTGGGTCGCGACACCTATCATCATACCATGTTCGAAATGCTGGGTAACTGGTCGTTTGGCGACTACTTCAAGAAGGAGGCCATTGACTGGGCATGGGAGTTCCTGACCGACAGGATGAAGCTCGATCCCGGTCGCCTGTATGCAACGATCTTCGAGGGAAGCCACGATGATAAAATCGAAAAGGATGAGGAGGCCCGGCAGGGTTGGCTCAACCATCTTACACCCGACCGCATTCTTAATGGCAACAAAAAGGATAACTTCTGGGAAATGGGCGATTCCGGTCCTTGTGGCCCCTGCTCAGAAATTCACGTTGACTTGCGAAACCGGGATGAAATCGCGAAGATCCCGGCCCAGTTGCTTATCAATAACGGCCATCCCCAGGTCATCGAAATCTGGAACCTGGTTTTCATCCAATTTAACCGGAAAGCCGATGGCAAGCTTGAACCGCTCCCAAGCAAACATGTGGATACCGGAATGGGATTTGAGCGACTCTGCATGGCCGTTCAAGGAAAAAGATCCAACTATGATACCGATATTTTTCTGCCACTCATCAGGGAGATCGAGCTAATCACAGGACTTTCCTATGAAAAATCTGAGGAAACCGATATTGCCATGAGGGTCGTGTCTGACCACATCAGGGCGGTTTCCTTTTCCATAGCTGACGGGCAGCTCCCCTCAAACACCGGCGCAGGATATGTGATCAGAAGGATCCTGCGGCGTGCCATCCGCTACTCCTTTACCTTTCTCGAAAGAAAAGAACCCTTCCTGGGCAGGCTGGTGCGGGTGCTGGTCGATGAAATGGGCGAAGCATATCCCGAATTGGCCAGGCAAAAGGAATTGATCGTCAGTGTTATCACCGAGGAGGAATCATCGTTCCTGAAAACCCTGCAGTCGGGCATCGAAAGACTTGACCAGATGATTTCAATCATGGTTGAAAAAAAATCCGGAATCCTTGACGGAGCAATGGCCTTCGAACTTTATGACACCTTCGGATTTCCGTTGGATCTAACGCAGCTTATGCTTTCAGAAAAGGGATTGAAAGTCGACATGGATGGTTTCCAATCCGAAATGGCCCGACAAAAGGAGCGTTCAAGACAGGCCGCAGAGATACAAACCGATGACTGGATTTTGGTTTCAAATGCCGAACCCGTTGGTTTCATGGGTTATGACCACCTTAAGCTGCCGGTCAGGATTATTAAGTACCGAAGGGTCGTGGCTCAGAAGAAAATCATGTTTCAGCTGGTACTCGACCAGACGCCCTTCTATGCCGAAAGCGGTGGTCAGGTCGGCGACAGCGGAACCCTCTCAAACAGCCACGAATCAATTGGTATTCTCGAGGTTAGAAAAGAAAACAACCTCATACTCCATTTGGCCGGTAATCTGCCAAATGATGTGGCTGCCGAATTCAATGCTGTGGTAGATGAAGGATCACGGCGCAGTACCATGCGCAATCACACGGCCACTCACCTGCTGCACCAGGCCCTGCGGGAAGTACTCGGAAATCATGTCGAACAAAAAGGTTCACTCGTACATCCCGATTACCTGCGCTTCGACTTTTCTCATTTTCAAAAACCCGAAAAGGATCAACTTGAAAGAATTGAAGCTATTGTAAATCAACTGATCAGAAAAAATACGTTTCTCCAGGAGTTTAGGGAACTACCGATATCCCAGGCCAGGAAAATGAATGCAATGGCACTTTTCGGAGAAAAGTATGGTGAAAATGTAAGAGTGATCCGTTTTGGAGACTCCGTCGAATTGTGTGGGGGCACGCACGTGGCGGCTACCGGCGAAATCGGATTGTTTACCATAGTTTCCGAAAGTTCGATCGCATCGGGCATTCGCAGAATTGAGGCGGTTTCCGGTGTTATGGCTGAACAGTTGGTAAGAACCCAGCAACAGGTAATCCGTGAAATCCAGGAATTGCTAAACAATCCCGCTGAACTCCTGGCAGGAATCCGGCAGATGAAGGACGAAAACTCCCAGCTCCGAAGAAGTCTCGAGGAACTCCAAAGGGAGCAGACGCGACAATTCAAGACCCGGCTCATCCAGAAAGCTGAAAAACACGGTGAAATCACCCTGATTTGTGAACGAACCGACGCTCTGTCGCCGGAGCAGATCAAGGACATCGCATTCCAGCTCAGGGGCGAAACCAATCAGTTGTACCTGGTTTTAGGAACAACTTATGGCAACAGGCCCAGCCTGAGCATCATGATTTCAGACAACCTGGTCGGTCTATTGAAACTCCATGCAGGCAATATCGTCAGGGAAAGCGCCAGGGAAATGCAGGGTGGAGGCGGGGGACAGCCCTTTTTTGCCACAGCCGGAGGGAAAGATGCATCCGGTATCGACCGGGCCATACTGAAGGCCAAACAGGCTCTTGTGGAGAAACTCTCTGATGGCTGACAAAAGAGGCTCAGAAATTAAGGCATCAAGAATGGAAGAGCTCCCTTCAGGCAGATGAACTCTACCGGAGCAGGGCCTTCCGTTTCCCCATCGGCTTCTGCAACCAGCTTTACATCCACCGGTTCAGCATAAACACGGCTGCTCTTGTAATAGAAAACCTCAGGATGGTCGATGCGCTGGCTCCTGCGAAGTTTGGCGAAATTCCGGATATAGTCGGCGATACTGACCTTGCCAAGGATAACCACTTCGAAAAGCCCATCAACAAGACTTGCATCCGGGGCAATGCCGAACCCGCTGCCAAAATACCTGCCATTGGCCACGATCAGTCCCAGGATCTTTCCGTTCCATTCAAATCCATCGCCCTGAATGCGAAGGGATTTATGTCGGAAGGTCAGGAAGGTCCACAA
>CAYGOU010000102.1:0-9835 GCA_964351455.1 uncultured Porphyromonadaceae bacterium | reverse complement strand
TAAACTAAAGGTTTATGCCCATTTTCAACCTGTAGGATTTTAAGGGATACTTACACTTTTCGTAAAGTCAACTATCAAATCAATAGCCTGATGGATATCAGACAAGTACTTTTTGCCCTGATCCGTCATAGATCAAAATTTTTGTGGAATCAATACTCTTGCGCAAAAAGGGATTTCGAATCGATGAATCAGTAAGCAGATCAACTTTTCGATTAAAGAAATCCTCGAACATATCCCAAAGGGAGATAAGCTTTTCTCCTCTTTGTAATGGATCGGTATCAAATATCTCCACCAACAAGTCGATATCACTTTTCTGTGGATCAAACCTATCAGTGGTAGATGATCCAAACGCATATAGATATTTCACTCCATGATTGGAGCAAACTGCTCTAAAATAATCCAATCGCTTTGATATTTGATCTGCTAAATACATATCACGAAGGTACAATTTATTCCACACCCAAACTTCAAAGTACACTCAACCCAGATTCACTTCAAAAAACAAATCCTGATAATCGGATTGTCTTCGAGGTCGGGCGGCTCAGTTACTGAAAGATTGACAAATAGCAGGCAACCCCCTGGCAACAAAAAAGGAGTCACTTTCGTAACTCCTTCGTTTCCATGTTGTCCGACCAGGTCTCGAACCTGGACTCTTCTGAACCAAAATCAGACGTGTTGCCAATTACACCATCGGACAATCGGGCAGCAAAGATAACACTTTTGATTCATTTACCCAACAACAATCACCCCCTGTAACCCATCCGTAACCCGTCTGTCACCTTTCCGTAACCTCTCCCAACACCTCCCTCACGGCCCTCTCAATCTGCGGATCCTTTCCGCTCAGCCGGTCGGTGAAGGTCATCGGCACTTCGATGTCGGGGGCCACACCCTCTTTCTCCAGATCGCGGCCGTCGAGCGTATAGCATCCCCAGCCGGGCATCCGGTGCGACGATCCGTCGACCAGTCCCATGCTGCTGGTGAAAATGATCCAGCGGTAGGTTTCGGTGCCGATGATGGTACCCAGCTTCAACTCCCTGAATCCCGCTGCGGTCATTTCAGCGTCGCTGAGCGACTGCTCATTGATCAGCAGCACGATGGGATGATCCGAGGGTGCGAAGTTCGACTGGTTGCTGAGCCTTCCCCCGCGCGATTTCCACTGCAGGTAGGTGCGCTGCTGCAGAAAGCGCAGCACCTCATCGTGCACGTTGCCCCCAGTGTTGTACCGCAGGTCGAGGATGAGTCCCTCTTTTCCCTTCAGCTCGCGGGTCATGGTCATGATGAACTCATTCAGCTCGCCGCCACCCATGTTCTTCATGTAGGCATAGGCGATCTTTCCTCCGCTGAGTGCCTCAACCCGGCTGCGGTTCTCATCGATCCATTCGTCGTAGAGGTATCCGTTCATGGCGCCGGAGACGACCGGATGGAGTCTGGTTTCCAGTTCGCTTTTGTCGCGTTTAAAGGCGAGCGTCATCTCGGGTTCGAGGGCCGGCCTGTAGAAATAAAAATCGCGCGGCCGTGCAGGATCTGTGGGGACCCCGTTCACCTTAGTCAGGCGGTCGCCTGGACGGATGTCGATGCCGGCCCGGTCGGCGGGACCCCGCTTCACCACCCGTTTTACCATAAAGGGATCGTCATCCTCAAAGAGGATTCCGGTCTCGAGGGTCACATAGGTAAGTGGGGGCGCCTCCTCGGTTCCGGTGGTGTTGAATCCCATGTGCGACGAGTTGAGTTCACCCAGCATGTCGTTCAGCAGGGTGCGCAGGTCGTTGCGGTTGTTGAGCAGGGGCAGAAACCTGGCGTAGTGCTCGCGATGTGCCGGCCAATCCTCGCGGTTGAGCTCTTCGTGGTAGAAGTTCTCTTCAACATTGGCCCAGGTTTCTTCGAACATCTGCCTGAATTCCTGCTCCAGGTTGCGTGTGAAGGCGAGGTTGATCTCCACCTTGTCGGCCTTTTTGGCCTCCAGGTTGACCTTGAAGATATTTCCCCCCGAGAGGGCATAGACCTTATCTCCACAAGCCACCAATCCGGATCTGGCCGTCAGTCCCTCAATCTTTTCGGTTTTGGGCTGCTCGAAGGGTTCAATCACCGTTTTCCAGAGCGCCTGGGTGCCCTTATCGTGATTCGAAAAGTAGAGCAGGGTTTCTTTGTCGCCTTTGCGAAGCACAAAGGGGGAGGATTGCGAACCAAATGAGGGGGAGATCAGCTGATATCGCTCCCAGATCCTGTCGGGGTTGATGATGACAGGCTTCAGGCTGTCTTTTTTGGCTCCGGCACTGTCTTTGACAAAGAGCTTTTCAAACCTTTCGGCCCGGTACTCCGGATCGTAGCGATCGAGGGCCACCCGGTAGATGTGCACATCTCCGGCGCCGCCGGGATATGAAGGCTTCAGCCGGTTGGTGGTGAGGTAGATGTATTTGCCGTCGCCGCTCCAGCGGGCGCCCGATTCAGAGACGCCGGTCTGGGTCAGGTTCATGATTTCGCGCGACTCCAGGTTGATGACGAAAAGATCGTCTTCGAAATCCCGTTTTGCGGTAAAAAGAAGCCACTTTCCGTCGGGGGAGAAGTCGGGATCACCGTTCTGAAATCCCCAGAACTCATCCTGCACCAGCAGGGTACTCTTCATCGTCTTGAGGTCGAGGAGCCTCAGCTCATCGCGACCGCTGATGTAGGCCGCCTTCGTCCGGTCACGACTCAGCACGAGGTCGCGATTGTGGCGCGTTTCGGCGGTGACCTGTTTCATCTCGCCGCTGCCGTCTGCTGCAATGGTGTACCAGTTGCTGTATCCGTTGAGCGACTGGTTGAAGATCAGGGTTTTGTTATCGGCGAGCCACTTAACCTGCTTCACCCGCTCAAATCCACTCTCACCGCTCCGCTCAATTCTCCTCACAAACTTTCCGTCAATATCCCCGGCAAAAAGGTCACCTCTCGACACAAAGGCGATTTTCTTGTTATCCGGAGATACATCGAATGCCGAGATCTTAGCGTTGACCTGGAACGACTGATCGGCGGGCAGCAGGGTGTTGCTGACCATGGTCAGGTTCAGGGCGCGTGATTCGCGGGTACCGGTATCATAGATCCAGAGCCGGTAATCTTTTTCAAAAACCACCAGGTTGCCATCGGCGCTCACCGAGGGACGAACCACAGAGGTGCTGAAGCGGGTGAGCTGTTCGGGTTTTCCCTCTTCGAGCCGGCACAGGTTGTACTGTCCGTTCTCTTCGTCAGAAACGAAATAGACCTTGCCATTGCGGTCGATGGTTGCCCACATGTCCTTGCCGTCCCAGGTGGTGTATATCCGGTGCTCGCCGGTTTTGGGATTGTACGACTGGATGTCGGGGTCGTAGGCGCCGCGGTACCGTTTTCTCCAGGTCATGTTGAGGCTCTCACCTGTATCGTTGAAAAAGACCTCGCCAGTGAGGGGGTGCAGTGCCACGTTGTGCAGGGTATTGAAGTAGTGCGGAAAAACCCTCACGGGGTTTCCGCCCTCTAGCGGAATGCGGTAGATGCTGCTGTTGTTCTGCCGGTTGCTGCGGAACCAGATCTCCTTCGAATCCCAGCTCCAGCACTCGGGCTCATCGTTTGCCGCATGGAAGGTGAGTTGGCGGATGTCGCCCCCCTCGGCGGGAATGATGTAGAGATCGGCATTGCCGTACTGGCGTCCGGCGAAGAGTATCCATTTTCCGTCGGGCGACCATCGGGCGCCGGTTTCATAGCCTTGCATGGCGGTGAGGCGCATGGCCTTTCCGGAGGCCAGGTCGGCCTTCCACAGGTCGCCTTCAAAACTGAATACCACCCGGGTTCCGTCGGGTGAAAGCGACGGGTAAGACAAGAAGTGGGGTTCACCGGCTCCGGCCTGCGCTGCGGCAACCAGAAGCACCAGGGAGAGAATGATGCGATGCATGTTGAATGGGATTTGAAATGGAATGGGAAGGTAGGGATTTTTGGGATGAATGGGGTGAATGAAATCCTTATCTTCGTGGCGATAGGGAACTTTTAGAACATGAACCTGAACCACCGGCAGATCCATATTATCTTTTCCGTTGCCCTGTTTCTGATCGCCCTGACTACCTATATGCTCACCATGGAGCCGACGGTATCCTGGTGGGATTGCGGGGAGTTCATTGCCGCCTCCTGGAAATTGCAGGTGGGGCATCCTCCCGGAGCTCCTCTATACCTGATTATTGGCCGCCTTTTCTCGCTTTTTGCATCCGATCCTGATCAGGTTGCCTGGATGGTCAGCATGGTTTCGGTGGTGGCCAGTGCCTTTACGGTGCTGTTTCTCTTCTGGACCATCAGATTGTTATTGGGGAGGAGAGGGGAGTTGGCGGCGGCGGTGGGGGCCCTGATCTATGCATTTTCAGACACCTTCTGGTTTTCGGCGGTTGAGGCCGAGGTATATGCGCTCAGTTCGCTCTTCACGGCGGTGGTGTTCTGGGCCATCCTGCGATGGGAGCGGGAGGCGGACAAACCCGGCCATTTGCGATGGATCCTGCTGATTGCCCTCCTCACAGGACTCTCGATAGGGGTGCATCTGCTGAACCTGCTTGCAATTCCCGCCATGGTGATGGTCTGGTATTTCAAAAGGCACAGGGAGGTCAGGTGGAGGGGCGTGCTGCTCTACCTTTCGGTTTCGCTGGTTCTGCTCGGATTCATGATGTACCTTTTCATTCCCGGGGTGATGGCCATGGCGGCTGTTTTCGAGACCCTCTTTGTCAATGTTGCCGGGATGCCTTTTAACAGCGGACTTTTCATCTTCCTGCTGGTGGTTGCAGGGGGACTGGGGTTGGGACTTTACTACACGCACCGGCGTGGCCGGGTTGGGTGGAACACCTTGCTGGCCGCGCTCTCCATGATCCTGATAGGATATTCAAGCTATGCCATGATCCTGATCCGGTCGTCGGCCAATCCACCGATGGATCAGAACAATCCCGAGCATGTTTTCAATCTGATCAAATACATCAACCGCGAGCAATACGGCGCCAGTCCTTTGATTTACGGACAGCATTACAACGCCCCGGTTGTGGGACAGAAGCCGGGAAAGGCCTCTTATGAGCGGAAGGATGGCCGTTACGTGATGGTTGACCGCACGCTTGAACGGGATTATGATCCGCGGTTCATGACCCTCTTTCCCAGGATGTGGAGCGGAAGTGCCGACCACCGCCAGGCTTACCTTCAATGGGGAGGTGAAGGGGGAAAGGTTCTGGAGGCGACCCAATCCGACGGGTCGCGGGGGGAGGAGCTTCGGCCGGGATTTGTTCAGAACCTCAGGTTTTTCTTCTCATATCAGCTGGGCCACATGTATTTCAGGTATTTCATGTGGAACTTCGCCGGGAGGCAGGATGATGTGCAGGGGCATGGCGGGGTGATGAACGGAAACTGGATTAGCGGCATAGGTTTCCTTGATGCCGCCCGGCTCGGTCCGCAGCATGATCTACCCCGGCCCGCGCTTGAGAACCCGGCGCGCAACCGCTATTACCTGCTACCCCTGCTGCTGGGCATTGCAGGGGCCATTTGGCACTATTTCAGGCAGCGCAGGGATTTCTGGGTGGTGATGCTGCTCTTCTTTTTCACCGGCATTGCCATTGTGATATACCTGAATCAGACCCCCTTTCAGCCGAGGGAGAGAGATTATGCATACGCGGGATCGTTTTACGCTTTTGCCATATGGACCGGCATGGGGGTGATGGCGGTTGGCGAGCTGCTGCGGAGCATTCGCCGGGTTCGGCGCCTGCATTGGATGACCTGGGGCCTGCTGGCGATACCCCTTCTGATGGCGGCGCAAAACCTGGATGATCACGATCGTTCGGGCAGGCACATCACCCGTGACATTGCCATCAACTACCTCAACTCCTGTCCACCGAATGCCATTCTCTTCACCAACGGCGACAACGACACCTTTCCTCTTTGGTATCTTCAGGATGTTGAAGGTATCCGCACCGACGTGCGGGTAGTATGTTTGCCCTACCTCAGTGCCGAATGGTACATCAATCAACTGCGCAGTCAGGCCTATGATTCGCCTCCGCTTCCCTTCTCAATTCCCCCTTCAAAGTACCGGCCGGGCGAGCGCGACCTGCTTCCGGTTTTCGAGCGGATGCAGGACACCCTCGATCTCGAGCTGGTGCTGAACTATGTGCTGAGCGATGAGCCATCCAGCCGGATGCCCTTGCGCGACGGAACCTCGATTGCCTACCTGCCGGTGAGAAATCTCAGGCTTGAGATCGACCGGGATGAGGTGCTGCGACAGGGGGTGGTGGCACCCGAAGATTCAGCACGGATCGTTCCGGCCATTGAATGGAGGATCACCCGGGGCACCCTGCTGAAGAGCGACCTGATGATCCTCGACCTTCTTGCGGGCAACAGATGGGATAGACCGCTTTGTTTCACAGCGATCCATCACGAGCACACCCTCGGATTGAAGCGTTATTTCAGACTCGAGGGGTTTGTTTACCGTTTTGTACCGCTGGCCAATCCCGATCCGCAGGCCTATGAGCCGATGATGGATCCTCAGCTGCAATACGCACAATACATGCAGGAGATCTCCTGGAAAGGAACCGACGGGGTTTATGTTGACTACTACTCGCGTCGCACGGTACAGATCCTCAGGCTCCGTGAGCACTACAGTGATCTGGCTGCCGCCCTGCTTGACCTCGGCCGCCGAGATTTAGCGCTGCAGGTGCTGCAGCGTGCCGAAGAGATGCTACCGGTGCAGGGTTTCGGTCAGGATATTTTCATGCCCGGACTTGCCGAAAAATACTACCTGGCAGAGGCTTGGGAAGAGGGAGACCGCCTGCTGATGGCCTTTTTTGAAGAGCTGGCCTCGGAGCTTGAGTTCATGATGGGCATGGGAAGATATTTTGGGGGCACCCCCGGGGGATTGGCCGAACAAAAGGCGGAGCTGATCCGGGAGGTGGCAGGACTGGCAGACCATTTCGGCCGCACCGGGTTGGTTCAGGTGATTGAACGGAGAATCGATAGAATCATGGATGGATCATGACCTTAAGGCAAAAGATAAAAATATGGCTGCTCGTGCGGCCGCCGAAGTGGCTGCAGCGCCTCTTCAGAAAGACCGTATGGAGCATAGGAAAGGGGGATGGGGCGCTTTACCTTACTTTTGACGACGGTCCGGTTCCAGAGGTCACACCCTGGATTCTCGACCAGCTCGACCGCCATCAGGCCCGGGCCACCTTTTTCTGTGTCGGCGACAATGTGCGTCGCCATCCCGAAATTTTCGAAGAGATCCGTCGCCGGGGACATGCAGTGGGTAACCACACCTACAGCCATCTCAACGGCTATCGTACCGGAACCAGAAAATACCTGAAGGATGTTTACAGGGCACACAGGCTGATCCGCTCGAGGCTCTTCAGGCCCCCTTACGGAAGGGCCACCTGGCTGCAGCGGCAGTTGCTGCTGCCCCGATTCAGGTTCATTCAGTGGGATGTGCTGAGCATGGATTACGACCCTTCGATGACTCCCGCCGAGGTGTTGCAGAATGTCGTGGGCAAGGCGGATGATGGCAGCATCATGGTGTTTCATGATAATGTTAAGGCCTGGGAGAACCTGAGGGTGGTACTTCCGCAGGTGCTCGATCATTTTACTGCCCGGGGGATGCGTTTCAGGGCGCTTGATGAAGTGTTGAATGTCAATTAACTTAACCATATGAATGTTCTGGTCATAGGTTCCGGCGGCAGGGAGCATGCCCTTTGCTGGAAAATCGCCACGAGTTCGCTGCTGGACCGCCTTTTTATAGCCCCCGGCAACGCCGGCACGGCACTTTGCGGTGAGAATGTGGATGTTTCGCCCAGTGATTTTGAGGGACTAGCAGATCTGATCCTGAAGGAGGAGGTTGGCATGGTGGTAGTCGGACCCGAGGAGCCCCTGGTGAGAGGGATCCGCGATTATTTTGAAAGCCGCCACGATCTGGCCCATCTGGTGATCGTCGGTCCGGATGCCGCAGGCGCCCGACTCGAAGGATCCAAGGATTTTGCCAAGAGCTTCATGATGAAATACGGCATTCCGACTGCCCGTTACCGCTCATTTACCGGCATGGAAGCAGCAGCTTATGTCAGGTCGGTGCCCGGTCCCTATGTGCTGAAGGCCGACGGACTGGCAGCCGGCAAGGGTGTGGTGATCCTGGATGATCCCGATGAGGCGGTCGCCGAACTCGAAGCGATGTTCGGGGGTAAGTTCGGGTCGGCCGGATCGACCGTGGTGATCGAGGAGTTTCTGACCGGGATCGAGCTATCGGTTTTCATCCTTACCGATGGCCATTCCTACCTGCTTCTTCCCGAAGCTAAGGATTACAAGCGCATCGGCGAGGGCGATACTGGTCCCAATACCGGTGGCATGGGGGCTGTTTCGCCGGTGCCTTTTGCCGATGAGCAATTTATGACCAGGGTGAAGGAGAGGATCATTGAGCCTACCCTGAGGGGCTGCCGCGAGATGGGGATGCGTTACCAGGGGTTTATTTTCTTCGGACTGATCAATGTGGGCGGTGATCCCTATGTGATTGAATACAACGTCAGAATGGGCGATCCTGAGTCAGAGGCGGTTATCCCGAGAATTGAAAGCGACCTGCTGGGTCATTTTATGGCCCTGAAAGAGCGGCGCCTCGACCTTGAACGACTGGTGATTTCACCGATGGCGGCTACTACTGTAATGATGGTATCCGGCGGTTATCCGGGGGATTATGAAAAGGGCAGGGAGATCCACGGGCTGGATCAAAGCGGGGATGCGCTGGTTTTCCATGCCGGCACCCGAACCGAAGGACAAAGGGTGCTTACCAACGGGGGCCGTGTATTGGCGGTGACCTCGCTCCATTCAGACTGGCATGAGGCTTTGGCAGGCTCGTACAAAACTGCCGGTCGAATCGGTTTTGAAGGTGTTTATTACCGCAAGGATATTGGTTTTGATCTATAGCATAGCATGTTCGGATTTGTAAAGTCACCCCGGGCCGGTGCGCAGTTTCTCCTCCTCTTCACCGGTGCCTTACTGCTGATCCCTCCCCTGTGGCACCAGCAGCTGCCCGTTCCGCATATTCACAACGGAGAGGGATGGCTCTACTTTTTCTGGAGAGGAGTGCTTGAATGGCCCGTATTTTGGCAAATACTGCTAAATGTGCCGGTCATTTTTCTGGTAATTGTTCTGGCCAATCAGATTGATCACAAGCATCAGATTACGGAGGTAAGGTCGCCGCTGGTGGCCTGGATTCTTCTGTTTCTGTTGCTGACGCCGGGGATTTTCACCCGCTTTCATCCCGCTTTTATTGCATCCATACTTATCGCAGGGTCGCAGGCAATGGGACTGGCCCTATACCGGTCACGGTCACCGGCTTTTCAGATTTTCAATCTCTCTTTTCTCTTTTCAGCTGCGGTGATGGTTTATCCGCCGGTTTTGTGGATGCTGCCGGTTTTTATGCTGATGATAGCCCTGATGTCGTCGCCGACGCCGAATCAATGGACCGCTGCGTTACTTGGACTGGCGGGTCCTCCCATCATGCTTATTTGTGTGGCAGTGTTGATTTCAGAGGGAGATTACCTTTTTCAGAACTTCTTCAGATGGTTTGAGTTCCGGAGCGTATGGCGCGACCTGCTATTTCCTGAATCAAAATGGTTCTGGGTATGGCTGGGGGGCATTCTTTTCTGGATTTTGCTGGCCTCGCTGCGGTTCAGGAGCCAGAAAAACCTGTCGCGGCAGTTTTACCTGATAATGTTTTTTCAGTTTTTGGCTGGTCTTCTGACCATGGTATTCATGCAAACGGTAGGGTCGGAGATGATTTGGATCCTGGCCGTTCCGGCGGCGTTTCTGTTTGCCAACTGGATCCAGTTTGCCCGTTCAGGGT
>CAYGOU010000101.1:0-9888 GCA_964351455.1 uncultured Porphyromonadaceae bacterium | reverse complement strand
GGACAAGGTGATGGAGTCTCCTTCCTCCCCGGGGGAGGCAAAGATCAGGTACAGACAGGCCTTCACTCCGGGGCTTGCAAGGTAATCCCCGGACTGAACCTCAAACAATACGGGATTGCCGGAAAGCGCTACCAGTGGCGGACTTGAGATGATCTCGGGCATGCATTACTCCTTCTGCAGGAGCAATGACAGTGAGCCTGCTGAAGAGGAGAAAGGACAATAATGCCGTTGAATTCTTGACAAAATACATGCAATTTCATAGTTAATGCAATAAATCCATTGTATGAAACTATTCTTAATCGGTTTGTTCTTGTTTATTTCATAAAACCTAATGTTTATTCGAATGAGTTTGGTAATGGGGAAAGAAAAGAGCTGAATCAATTTGATTGTTTTTCGCCACTTAGCGATTATCTTTCCTCTTCAATCCAGCGTTATGAAAAAATCTGATCAGGATCCCGGCAGATGCGAGCCCGGATCGGGGTGCTGCGGACCAAAGAATCCGGCCGTCGACCGGCGCGATTTCCTGAAAGCCTCCGTTGTGGGTGCTGCGGCCATGATGGTGCCGGGCATGCCCCTCTTTGCCGGTCCTTTTGATGAGAACGAATACATGAAGTACGTACCTGCCGATAAACGGCTCGACCCTGCGTGGGTCAGGTCGCTCTATAAGCGGGGAACCAAGGAGACCTACAGCGATCCGGAGGCCCTCCGGCACATCGGGATGCCGGTCGGAGGACTCTTCGCCGGAACCCTCTATCTCTCAGGCGACGGCCGCCTGTGGCTCTGGGATATCTTCAACCGCGACCAGGAGGGAATCCAGCCCCGCGAAATCGAATACCAGGGTTCCAGAATCAGAACCCGCGATGGCGCCAACTATGTTGATCCTGCCAAACCGGTCTCCCCCTTCAGACAGGGATTCGAAATCCTCGTTAACAATGAGGTTCGCTCTCTGGATGCCGGCGGTTTCGCGAACATAACCTTCGAGGGCCGCTATCCTATGGCCCGCATCCGGTTCAGCGACCCCAACTGTCCCGTTGAGGTCACCCTCGAGTGCTTCTCCCCCTTCATTCCCCTCAGTGCCGACGACTCGTCGCTGCCCGCCACCATCCTCGATTATTCATTTAAGAACCTTACCGATAAACCTGTAAAGGTGGTAATCAGCGGATTTACGGCAAACCCCGTATGCCTCGATACCGCTCCCGCTAACCAGGGAAAGCGCGTTAACCGGATCATCCGTAAAAAGAGATTCACCGCCATCGAATGCTCGGCCCGTCCCCTTCCGCCTTCGGGAGCAAAGCCCCGTGCCGACATCCTTTTTGAGGATTTTGAGAGTAAGGATTTTGGCAGGTGGACCGCCACCGGAAACGCCTTTGGGTCAGGACCGGTCCTTAAGAGCGAAATTCCTGAATATCAGGGAGATGTAGGAGGCAGTGGCAGCAGGGTTGTCAACAGTCATGCCACCGCCCCGGGTAGCAGCATCGGCGAGAAGGACGGTCAAACCGGAATCCTGACCAGTCAGGAGTTCACCATCAGCCGAAAATTCATTGCCTTCGATATCGGAGGGGGCGCCAATCCCGGACTGACCTGCCTTGAGCTGATCATCAACAATGAAACTGTGGCCTCTGCAACAGGCGACAACAGCAACCGCATGTCGCGCAAGAGCATAGCCACTGCTGCATGGGAAGGCCAGAAGGCCCGTATTCGCATTGCCGATCGAAGCGACGGCGGCTGGGGAAACATCGGGGTGGATCACATCGTTTTTACCGATACTGCGCCCGATGCGCAGAAACTGGGTGAACTGCGCGATTTCGGCACCTTCTGCCTGGCCCTGCTCAACCCGGGCAATCACAAGGCCACGGCCAACGAGTCGCAGCTGCCCTCCGATGAAGCGGTATCCGAAAAGCTCACCGATCTGCTTTCGGGCCGTATCTCACAGATCATGGTTATTGATCCTCAGGCCTCGGGCCGCACCACCTTTGCCTTCACCTGGCACTTTCCGAATTTCTATGGCCGCGTATTTGGCGGCACAAAGGTGGGGCACCACTATGCCGCACTTCACTCATCCGCTTCGGCAGTGGTCAGATATCTTGCCGACAACCAGGAGCGATTGCTGGGTAGCACCCGGCTCTGGACAGATACCTGGTACGACTCGACCCTTCCCTTCTGGATGCTCGACCGCACCATGGCCAACACCTCAACCCTGGCCACCACCACCTGCTACCGTCACCACGACGGCCGCTTCTGGGCCTGGGAGGGGATCGGTTGCTGCGAAGGCACCTGCACGCATGTATGGCATTACGCTCAGGCTCCGGGAAGGCTCTTTCCGGAAATTGAGCGCGACCAGCGCCAGCGGGTCGATTTCGGACTGGCCCTGAAGGAGGATGGTTTGATCGGATACCGCGCCATGCTTACTCACACCCACGGTCCCGCTTTCGACGGACAGTGCGGCAGGATCCTCGGCGTTCTGAGAGAACACCGGATGTCGGCAGGCAACAGCTTTCTCAAGGAGATCTATCCCCGGGTCAAAATGGCCATCGAATATATGATCCGGCAGGATGAAAATGCCGACGGCATCATCGAAGGATCCCAGCCAAACACCCTCGACGCCAGCTGGTACGGAAAAATCAGCTTCATCAGCTCTCTTTACCTCGCTGCCCTGAGGGCGGGTGAGGCCATGGCCGGGGAGATGAATGACCAGGATTTTGCCCGCCGCTGTGCCGCCATTGCCGACAGGGGCCGGCAAAGCATGCTCGAACTCTATAACGGCGAATACTTCATCCAGATCGAGGATCCTGAACATGCCGATGTCATCGGAGTCGGACAGGGGTGCTACATTGATCAGATTTTCGGACAGACCTGGGCGCATTGGGCAGGACTCGGCAACCTGTTTGACCGCGAACAGCAATTGTCGGCCCTGCGTGCCCTGTGGAAATACAATTTCGTTCCCGATATCGGTCCCTTCCGCCGCCATTTCAAGGCCGGAAGGTGGTACGCCATGGCCGGTGACGGAGGACTCATCATGTGTTCATGGCCGAAGGGAGGCAAGCGCGACAAGTGGGAAGATCAGTGGCAGTTCATGTATTTCAACGAGTGCATGTCGGGTTTCGAATGGCAGGCCGCCGCCCACATGATCTATGAGGGCATCGACCAGCCCGATATCCTGCAGAACGGACTGGCGGTGAGCAGGGCCATCCACGACCGGTACAACGCTCACCTCCGGAATCCCTACAACGAGATCGAATGCTCCGATCACTACTCCCGCGCCATGGCCAGTTACGGCGTGTTTCAGGCAGTCTGCGGTTTTGAGTACGACGGTCCGAATGGCTCAATCGGCTTCGACCCGCGCCTGACGCCTGAGAACTTCAGGGCCCCCTTTGTCACCGCCGAAGGGTGGGGCACCTACCGGCAGGAAATGAAGAATGATGTATGGAGCATGGCGATTGAGGTCAAATCCGGACAACTGAGACTGAAGCGCTTTGCCGGCCGGAACTTCGGAAAGAAGGTTAACGGTTTTCAGGTTAAGGTTAACGGGAAGAGTGTCAAGGTGCTGGGCAGCAGGGTCGGCGAGGGGAGGTTTGAGGTGGAGTTTGCGGAGGTGGTGGTGGGAAGAGGAGAGCTTTTGGATATAGGATAAGAAAGAAGAAAGAGGCCTGTAGAAAGTAAGGCTAAGGTAAAGGAGTAAGGATATGAAAACAGCGTTGGTTTTTGGGGCGACGGGGTTGGTGGGGAGTCATCTGGTGGATCTTTTAATTCAGGATGACCGGTATCGCGAGATCATCGTTTTTGTTCGGGCACCGCAGTCGTGGGATTCCGGAAAGGTGACTCAAAGGGTGATAGATTTCGATCGACTTGCGGATTTCAGCGATCTGATCAGGGGAGATGAACTGTACATCTGTCTGGGAACCACCATCCGGCAGGCGGGGTCGGTGAAGCGGATGGAGGAGATCGACCGGGATTATCCGGTTGAGATTGCCCGGCTCGCCCACCAGAACGGAGTGGAGCGGGTGGCGGTGGTCTCATCGATTGGCGCCGATGCAAAGTCGCGCAATTACTACCTGCGCATCAAGGGAGAGATGGAAGAGGGAATCAAAAACATCGGTATCCCGCAGACCATCATCCTCAGGCCATCCATTCTGCTTGGCAAGAGAAAGCATTTCCGCTTTGGCGAATGGGCCGGAAAGGGTTTCATGCAGCTGGTGAGTCCTTTGCTTTTCGGAAAGATGAAGCAGTACCGGGGTATTCACGCCCGCGAAGTCGCCAGAAATCTGTTAATTTGGTGATCATGTTCACCGAAAATACCATTAATCAACAAGTCATGACCCGCCAAATCATTTTAACCTTTTTAACCTTTTTATCCTTTTCAACCTTTTCAACCTTTTCAACCCTCCTCTCCCCCCTCTCCGCCCAAACCGTCGCCCTCACCGACGGCATGACGCCGGTTTCAGGGCAGACCATCCGAATCACTCCCGGGCACTATGAGTTGAACGATGCCAACGAGGATGGGATCATCCGGATCATCAACCAGGAGAACATCACCATCGACGGCACGGGCGTGACCGCTGCAGGCGACTCTTTCAAGGGTTATCTGGTGTACATGGAGAATTCGCGGAACATCACCCTGGTCAACTTTGACCGGATCAGCAACTTTTACTATGTGGTGCGGGCGAAGCAGTCGTCACGACTCACCATTGCCGGCAACGACTTTTCATACAACAAGAAGGACACAGTGGGCTGGATATTCATCTGGACCGGCGTTGAGGAGGCGCTGGGCGGCGGGGTGCTGTTCGACCGGTGCACCGATTCGGAGATCACCGAAAACCTGATGACGCAGCAGAATGACGGGGTCGCTCTGTACGGCTGTTCCAACATCCATATACATGAAAATACCCTTAACTGGAACTGCGGATTCGGCATCAGGATGAATTTTACAGACGATTGCCACATTCATCACAACGACTGCTCGCATGTGAACCGCCTTACCGACCCGAGCGACTGCGCTGCCATCCTGCTGATTGTGTCGAACAACAACGTAGTGGAGCACAACGACCTGACCTGGTCAGGCGACGGGGTTTTTCTGGGTCAGTACCAGTACTCGCAGATTCCGAACAACAACTATTTCGCCTACAACGACTGCTCCTATTCGCCTCACAATGCCATTGAGGCCACCTTTGCAGATGGCAACATCTACTACAAGAACATATGCAATTACAGCCATTACGGATTCTGGCTCGGGTACAGCTTTAACTCGCTGGTCGAAGACAATGAGATCAATTACAACCTGCAGTCGGGAATTGCGGTGGATCGCGGATTTGAAAACAGCTTCATCAACAACAGGATCAAGGGAAACCCCATCGGGGTTGAGCTTTGGGAGGGCGGGGTGATCAACCCCTACGGCAATCAGTTTTCGCACGACTACTACCTGTACGACAATGTGATTGAGGGAAACACTTTCGGAATTCACGCCCGCAACACCGAGCACCTGGTGGTGAAAAACAACAGTTTTGCATGGAACTGGCAGGACATCTATCTCGAGGGCGATACCCACAACGATACGATTACCGGCAACACCTTCAGATCGCCCACCTGGTATTTTATCCAGAACAGGTCTGAACGGCAGGTGTACGCCCCGGATAACGCCTACGTGCCCAACAACGAATACCGCATCCGTCAGAAGATGTCGGGCGACATTGTTTATCAGCCCATCAGGCAGGGTGAACCGGCCGTTTTCATGACCCATCCCCCCTGTGACATGGCCGAGCCGGAGGCAAACTGGCAGCTCTACGCTGAAGCCTACTGGGGATACCGCAAAGTTGAAACCCTCGATTGGGATTATGAGGATAAGATGGTGGGCCGCGCTTCGCTCAAGCTTGTGACCGACCGGGGATTCGACGTGGCCCTGGCCTACAGGCCGCCGGACGATTCAACGGCCATCTGGAACATCTCTGAACAGGATACCCTTTTTGTGTGGGTCAAGAGCATCCGCAACCCCACCATCGGGTTCCAGTTCTTTCACATCAGGATCGGGAGCTACACGCAGGGCTATTACAAGTACAGCGCCGATCCCGCAATCCTCAACGCCGCTCACAACCGCTGGCGGCAGCTCAAGATTCCGGTGCGGGGCAACAGCGCCTACCGGCGCACCGAAGTCGGGGCCGTCAACCTTGAGGAGATCAGCTATGTTGAGTTTCACGCCGACACCTGGGCCTCAGGATTTACCCTCTGGATCGACGGCTTGCAGTTCAGTCTGTGTGACCCGCTGACCGGCACTGGAGATCCCGGTCTCATACCTCAAAACGAGCTGAACCTCTTTCCCAATCCGGCATCGGATGAACTCTGGCTGAATTATAACCTAGGCACTCCGGGCCCGGTGCATATCCGTGTCTATGACCTCTTTGGCCGAGAGGTAATGACACAGAATGCAGGATATCAACCCGCCGGAGACCACCGGGCCATGCTGTCGACCCGAACCTGGTCACCTGGAACCTACATGGTTGTGGTTGAAACCGAAGGCAGGAGATGGAGGGGGAGGGTGGTGAGGAGTGAGGAGTGAGGAGTGACGAGTGACGAGTGACGGGGGACGGGGGACAGGTGACGGGTTGCGGGTTGCAGGTTGCGAGTTACCATTCTCCCCTTGAGAGGTGGCCATGGGTGGGGGGTGTAACCATTTTTGGTTCGATTACGTTAAAACTTAATGGGGTTATAATTAATCAACTCAACAATTCCATCGGGAATGATCAGGTCATGGTTAATTGGTTTTGCGGTCCTCTTGTTACTTGTGGGCTGCCATGTGCTGACCAGAGGTCCGTCTGATGTTTCAGAGATACCTCCCGCATCGGATCAGGTCACACCTGCCGACAGTTTAGAGTATGAACTGATCATCATGGAACCGGGATTTGAAACTTGGTTTCAGACAAACCGAAAGCCGGTCTGGTTTTATGACAATCAATCCCTGCAGATCAAGAATTACCGGTATGTTGTTGCCTGGAATGAGCGGGTCATCAACAGAGTTTTCCAGATAAGAAATCCAGGAAACCCCTTTTATCAGATGATCGATTATCGTCCGAACATCATTTATCCCCTTGAGGTAAACTGGCGTCTTTATCACTATTTTCTATACATTGAAACAACGGGCTGGCCAATCCGCTAACCCGCACCTCACCCACTAGCCCCCTCTCCCAGGGGAGAGAGGGAACCAGTAACCAGCAACCTGTAACTCGCAACCCGTCCCCCGTCACTCGTCACTCGTCACTCGTCACTCGTCACTCCCTCCTCCTCAATCTCCTCCAGCGTCTTACCCTTGGTCTCGGGCACCATGGTCATCATGAAGATGAGCAGCACCAGGCAGAAGATGGCGTAGAGCCAGAACGGGAATCCGTGGTTGAACAGGCGGATGAGGGTTTCACTTCCGTCGAGCATCGGAAAGGTTTGTGATACCAGCCAGTTGGCACTCCAGAGAAAGAGGGTGGCGATGCCGAGTGCCCTGCCTCGTATCCTCGAGGGAAAGATCTCCGACAGGATCACCCAGGTGACCGGTCCCACCGAAATGGCAAAGAAGGCGATGTATCCCACCATGAAGAGCAGCAACCAGCCGCCGATCGCCCCGAAATAGGCCGCCAGTCCCACCGCCGTCAGGCAAATGCCCATTCCCGCTGCACCAACTATCATCAGGGGCTTTCGTCCCACGCGGTCGACCAGCCTGATGGCCACCACCGTGAAGGCTACATTGGTGACTCCGATGACCACCGTCTGCAGCAGCGCCGAATCGACCGCGGCTCCTGCGATGTTTTTGAAGAGTTCAGGACCGTAATAGAGTATGACATTGATGCCTGTTACCTGCTGGAGAATGGCCAGCACGATGCCGATGACCAGCACCTTACGAAGTTTTCCTGAAAAGAGAAGGCGCCAGTCGTTCCCCTGCCGGGCGCTGCGGGGAACCCACCGGGGACTCTCCGGAACGAAGAAGAGGCTGACCAGCAGGATGATGGCCGGTAACGCTTCGGAGGCAAACATCCAACGCCAGCCCGACCGGATGTTCCAGGTGGCATCTCCCAGTCCTTCAATGAAGTAGTTTACGAAATATACCAGCAGCATGCCGCTGACGATGGTGAGCTGATTGAGCGAAACCAGGCGTCCGCGGATCTTTGCGGGAGCGATTTCGGCAATGTACATCGGACTCGTCATGCTGGCGGCGCCGACCCCAACGCCACCCAAAATCCTGAAGAAGACAAAAAAATCAAAACTGCGGGGCAGTGATGTGCCCAGGGCAGAAACAACAAACAGCAGGGCCGCTGCCATCAGGGTGGTACGCCGGCCGAAACGGTCGCTGAACCACCCCGCAAAAGCGACGCCGATGATGCATCCCACCAGGGCACTTGAGGCGGCCCAACCCACCATCGCATCGCTCAGCTCAAAGTAATCCCGAAGAAAGCCGATGGCACCGCTGATCACCGCCGTGTCGTACCCGAAAAGAAGTCCCCCGAGCGTGGCAACGAGGGTGATGAAGAGGATGTTACGCATGGGGGAATTCTAGGGGGTGAGGTGGTTGCGTATTGCCCTGAACATGGCTTCGACATTTTCGACGGGAACGTTGGCCTGGATGTTGTGAATGGCATTGAAGACAAAGCCGCCGCCGTCGCCGAGGATCTCAATTCTTTCACGCACTTCGCGGTAGACCTCTTCGGGGGTGCCGTAGGGAAGGGTTTTCTGGGTGTCGACCCCTCCTCCCCAAAAGACCAGATCCTTTCCGAAATCACGCTTCAGCGCTTTCGGCTCCATGCCGGCGGCCGAACACTGCACCGGGTTGAGTATGTCGAAGCCCGCCTCGATGAAATCGGGAATCAGGTCACGTACCGATCCGCATGAGTGGATGAAGGTCTTCCATCGGGTCAGTTCGTGAATCTTGCGGTTGATGGCAATGTGAAAGGGTTTGTACAGGTCGCGGTAGGTTTCGCGGGAGATGAAGGTGCCGTGCTGGGTGCCGAAATCGGTTCCGGAGACCATCACCACGTCGATCAGGTCGCCCAGGAGGGCGGCCAGGGTTTCAATGTTCTTCAGTCCGATTTCACACTGCCTTTCGAAAACCTGATACATCCAGTCCCGACGCACCAGTGCTGAGATGTACCACTCCTCTATGTCGCGGATTCCCTTGGGATCCTTCAGAAATGGGGCGGGCACCAGCGCGATGTCGCCGAATGCGGTTCCGGGCATCATCAGCACCGTTCCGTAGTCCTGCGACTGTGCGAGCATCCTGCGCTTTTTCTCATAATAGGCCAGGTCGGCTTCACTGAGCAGACTAAACTCCTCGGTATTGTCCTCAACCCGAAGGGTGGCATCATCCACCGGGTACTGACGGATGATGGTATCCCAGAAATGGCCACCCTTGGGCATCCTGACACTGGGTGCGCAGGAGGTGTCTCCTTCGGGATAGGCAAGCAGATCGCCCTTTTCAGGGTCAACGCTGTAGTTGAGGTTATTCGGAATCAGCACCCGTGTTCCGTCGAACATGGTGAAATCCTTCCATGGCCCCTCCTCGCTTGTGCCTATCAGGGATTTCCTTCCAGGCACCCCCAGCAGGTCGATGCCCAGGGCATCCCTGAGTCCGGGGTCGATCTCCCCAAGCATCTGATAGGGTTCGGTCACCTTGACCCGGTAATCGCGCTGGCCAAAGGTTCTCTGCCAAAGCTGACTCACCACCGACACGTGAATGCCGGTCACCGGGGTGGCTCCGAAATCGACACACACCCGGTCGGGTTCAGTGTGGTTGAGTGTTGCGAGGAGGCGTTGTTTGGAGGTCATTCCTTGTTACTGGTTACTGGTTACTGGTTGCAGGTTGCAGGTTGCAGGTTACTGGTTACTGGTTCCCCCTCTCCCCTGGGAGAGGGGGCTAGGGGG
>CAYGOU010000100.1:0-9938 GCA_964351455.1 uncultured Porphyromonadaceae bacterium | reverse complement strand
GCAGGTTGAAAGTTATAAGGGATAAGGGATAAGAAATATGTTAGAAGAGTTAAGAGAGAGGGTTTTAAGGGCGAATCTTGAGCTGGTCAGTGAGGGGTTGGTTAAGCTTACCTGGGGAAATGCCAGTGGGATTGACCGGGAGCAGGGACTTATGGTGATCAAGCCGAGCGGTGTTGATTACGGCAAAATGGGCATTGATGACATGGTTGTTGTGGATCTTTCGGGCAGGGTGGTTGAGGGTCGATGGAAGCCATCCTCGGATACCTCTACCCATCTGATGCTCTATGAGCAATTCGATGAGATCGGCGGCATTGTTCATACCCATTCACCCTGGGCCACCGCCTGGGCGCAGGCAGTCCGGCCTATACCCTGTCTGGGGACCACCCACGCCGACCACTTTTTTGGTGAGGTTCCCTGCACCCGCCTGCTCACAGCTAAAGAGATCATGGATGATTACGAAGCGGCCACCGGAAGGGTGATTGCAGAGACCTTCAGGGATTTGAATCCGCTCGAGGTTCCGGGTGTTCTGGTGGCCGAGCACGGTCCTTTTACCTGGGGAAGAGAGGTTTCGTCGGCGGTCAGCCATGCCATCATCCTCGAAGAGATTGCCAAAATGGCCTATCATACCGTCATGCTTGGCAATGACCAGCCTGTTCAGCGTGCGATTCTTGAAAAGCATTACAGGCGCAAGCATGGCGACGATGCCTATTATGGGCAGCGGTAGGAGAGGTTACGGGAAGGTTACAATAGGTTACAGGAGGTTACGGGAGGTTACGGGAGGTTACATTAGACATTCAACATTTGACATTAGACAATTTAAAAGGCCTATGCGTGTTTCAAGATTTACGATTGCTGTTTTGGTTGCCCTTTCAATGGGGATGCAGGTAAGGAGCCAGAATTATCTGGTGGTACATATGAATGATACCACCGGTCCTGTGATTTCAAAGCACATTTACGGACATTTCTCGGAGCACCTGGGGCGCTGCATTTACGAAGGCTTCTGGGTGGGTGAGGGTTCAGCCATTTCCGCAAAGAACGGCATCCGCCAGGATGTTGTCGAGGCATTGAAAGAGGTGAAGATCCCGAATCTCCGTTGGCCGGGGGGCTGTTTTGCCGATACCTATCATTGGAAGGATGGGGTGGGACCTCAGACGGAGAGGGCCAAGATCATCAACACCCATTGGGGCGGGGTGACCGAGGACAACAGTTTTGGAACCCATGAATTCATGGAGCTGTGTGAGCAATTGGGCACAGAGGCATTTATTTCGGGCAACATGGGGAGCGGTTCGGTTGAGGAGATGGCTCAATGGGTCGAATACCTCACTTCAGCCAACGAGAGCCCGATGACCGACTGGAGAAAACGCAACGGCCGGGAGGAGCCATGGAAGGTTGCCTTCTGGGGATTGGGCAATGAGCCCTGGGGTTGCGGCGGCAATATGAATGCCACTTTTTACGCCGACGAGATGCGGAGGTATTCAACCTACAGTCCCGATTTTTCAGGAAACCGGATGACCCGGATCGCATGCAGCTCATATGGCAGCGATGTCAGCTGGACCGAAGTTCTTATGAAGGATCCTTTAAACCGGAGAATGTTTCAGGGTCTGTCGATCCACCTCTACACCCAGGTGAACGGCTGGGGCGACAAGCGGTCTGCCTCCGGATTCGGGGAGGAGGACTGGTTCATGCTCATACGCAACAGTCTCAGGATGAAAGATGCGGTTGAGGCCCATGCCCGGGTGATGGATCGTTATGATCCGGAGAAGAGGATCGGACTGTACGTCGATGAATGGGGCAACTGGTATGATGTGGAGCCGGAAACCAATCCGGGATTTTTATACCAGCAGAACAGTCTCAGGGATGCGCTGACCACAGCCATCAACCTGCATATTTTTCAGGATTATGCTGACCGGGTAAAGGGGGCAAACCTTGCACAAACCGTGAATGTATTGCAGGCACTGATCCTGACCGACGGCGCCCGGATGGTGCTTACGCCTACCTATTATGTTTTCAGGATGCTTCGTGCGCATCAGGATGCCCGCAGACTCACCTCCCAACTGATATCAGAGTCGTACCGTTACGGGAATGAGCAGATTCCGGCCCTAACTGCATCGGCCTCAAGGGATTCAGCGGGAGTGGTACACCTGTCGGTTACAAATTCAAATCCCAATAAAAGCATCCCGCTTAAGGTGGATCTTGTGGGTCAGCAGGTCAGAGGGGTCACCGGCAGAATTGTGACTGCCGATCAGGTGGATGCCCACAACCGCTTTGGCGAGCCAGAGCGGGTGACTGAAAAGTCGTTCAACGGATTCAAAATAAAAAATCAGCACCTTGAGGTGGATATTCCCTCAAAATCGGTCATTATGTTAACGATTAAATAAACCAACACAAAACATGAAAAAAAGGAAGCTTTTTTATCTCCCCTGGATGGCTATGGCCGCCATTCTTTTTTCGGGATGCAGTCAGCCGGAGAAGGTTACCGGTGACTACCCGATTCAGCCGGTTGCCTTCAACAAGGTGCACCTGAGTGATCAATTCTGGTCGCCCAGAATCAGGCTCAATCACGACCTTACGATCCCCTATGCTTTTCAGCAGAGCGAAGAGACTGGCAGGGTCAAGAATTTTGAGATCGCTGCCGGATGGGTTGAGGGTACTTTCTGCTCAATATATCCTTTTGATGATTCGGATGTGTTCAAGATCATAGAGGGGGCGGCCTATTCAATGCAGATGTTCCCGGATCCCGAACTTGATGCTTATGTTGATGAGCTGATTGTTAAGATCGCCGCGGCGCAGGAGCCAGACGGGTACCTTTATACCAACCGCACCATTATGGGAGACAATGCCCATGAATGGGCCGGAAGCAAGCGATGGGAGCTGACCCATGATCTGAGCCATGAGCTATACAACCTGGGGCATCTTTATGAAGCCGGTGTGGCACATTATCTGGCCACCGGCAAAAAGTCGCTGCTGGATGTATGCACTAAAAGTGCGGATCTGCTGGTTAAAGATCTTGGGTGGGGAAAGTTTGAAACCTATCCGGGTCACCAGGAGATCGAAATAGGATTGGTAAAGCTTTACCGGGTCACCGGAAAACAGGAATACCTTGACCTCGCCAAATTCTTTCTGGATGTAAGGGACAATGGAAGTGAATACAGCCAGTCGCACATGAAGGTTGTTGACCAGACTGAGGCGGTTGGTCACGCTGTGCGTGCAAACTATATGTATTCGGGGGTAGCAGATGTGGCCGCCATAACCGGTGATCAGGCCTATCTGAATGCGATCGGAAAGATCTGGGAGGATGTGGTGTCGAAGAAGATGTACATTACCGGCGGGGTTGGTTCAACCGGACACGGCGAGGCCTATGGCGTGAACTATTACCTGCCCAACATGACCGCCTACTGCGAAACCTGCGCCGCAATCGCCAACGTGTTCTGGAACCACAGGATGTTTTTGCTCCATGGGGAGTCGAAGTACCTGGATGTGCTTGAGCGGACCCTCTATAACGGGGTTCTCAGCGGACTGGGACTCAGCGGTGATCGCTTCTTCTATCCGAATGTGCTTCAGTCAAAGGGACAGCATGAACGGAGTGCCTGGTTCGGATGTGCCTGCTGTCCGAGTAACCTGACCCGTTTTCTGCCTTCCATTCCGGGTTATGTTTACGGGGTGCAGGATGATCATCTCTTTGTCAATCTGTTCATTGAGGGCGAATCTGAGGTTGAGCTGGCATCAGGATTGGTAAAGGTTAAGCAAACGACTCAATATCCCTGGGAGGGGAGGGTTGAACTTACGTTGAATCCTGAGAAGAGCGGGCGTTTTACTCTGAAGGTTCGTATACCGGGGTGGAGCGGTAATGAGGCGGTACCCAGCGATCTATACACCTTTGCAGATGTCGCTACCGGTGTGGTCAGCTTCGAGGTAAACGGCCGCAAGGTAAGTCCGAAGAGTGAAAATGGCTTTGCCCTCATCACCAGAAAATGGAAAGCCGGCGATGTGGTGGTGGTAAACATGCCACTTGAGATCAAGAGAATTCGCTCACATGAGCTGGTCGAGGCCAATGCCGGAAGGATAGCCATCCAACGTGGTCCACTGGTATATTGTCTTGAGTGGCCGGATCAACCCGACGGAAAGGTGCTGAATACCATGTTGGCTGATGAGCCCGGGTTCTCCTATCGCTTTGATCCTGAAAAATTGAACGGGGTTGGCGAGATCCTCATGAAGGGACTTTCATTGAGGAGGAATGCTGAGGGTGGACTGGATAAACAAGAGCTTGACCTGACAGCCATTCCCTATTACTCCTGGGCAAACCGTGGCAGGGGCGAAATGACCGTGTGGATTCCGGAAGTGGAGGAGGCTGCTTCACCGCTGCCCTCCCCGACCCTGGCCTCAATGGCCACCGTTACAACCAGTCCTTGCAAGGGTTCTCCATCCACAATAAATGACCAGCTTGTTCCCGATAAATCGTCGAGTACCGAGTACGGATATATTCATTGGTGGCCGACCAACAGCAGCGATGAATGGGTGCAGTATGAGTTTTCAAAGCCTGAGCCGGTATCCGCCATTGAGGTTTTCTGGTTCGACGATGAGGATCTGGGTGCGGGATGCAGGGTGCCAAAATCCTGGAAATTAAAATACAAGAAGGATAACCGCTGGATGGAGGTTCAGCCCAAAGGAGAATATGGCCTGCTGAAAGATCAGTTTAACCGGCTGGAGTTTCAGACGGTGACCACTACTGCATTGAAGATTGAACTGAGGCTGCCCGATCGCTTCTCTAGCGGGATTCAGGAGTGGGTCGTTTATTAACGACGCTTAGTCTGCCTTCATGGTAGCGTACTGCCAGGATGTCGCCGGGTTGATCCCCATGCTGGGTCGACCCGGCAGACCAGACTGGGATTCCATGAAAGTCGAATTGTTCGACGGCGTGGCAATGCCCCTGAAAAATGCCGATTACATTGTAAGGTTGGATGACCTCCCAGAGCGAGTCGCGGTCGGGTTGTGTCCACCATAGCTGGCTGAATCCGTCCCATCCGTAATGTTGCACGAGTACCACCGGTCTGCCTGACGAACCCACCATGGCGGCCAGGTCTTGTTTAAGAAAATCACGGCTATACAGGGGCTCTCTGAAGGGGTGGTGAAAATAGTGACACCATCCGCAGGTGTCGATCCAATCATTCCCGGGATAAGCATTGAGGTTCACAAAATGAACACCCTTCCAGTCCCATGAATAGTGCAGTCCGTTTTCTGAAATTCCTGCCAGATTTGGCCGGGAGGGATTGCGCCGGATCATTCCCTGCCTGACCGCCTCTTCAAATCCCCCATCATGATTGCCGAAAGTTTCGTAAACGGGAAAGCGCAGGAGTCCTTCGCCCGTGAGACCATAGTCCTCTTCAAAAAGGCGAAAGGCACTGTCGGATGGACCGTCGAGGATGTCACCGCAGTGAATGACCCCCATGGGAGTTCCGATAAGTGTGGTGCAGGTGTCGGTCAATGGGGTTCCAGGCAGGCGGTTCATGGCTTCAATGGTCATCCGGTTCACCTGTCTGTCGGCCTTGCCATAATGGGTGTCTGATACTACTAAGAACCAGAAGGAAGAGTCATTCCGGTGGCAGCTGCCGAGAAAAAAAATGACGAGAACCGATGTCAGACAGACCGTTATTAAGCGAGAACCCATAAGTTGTTGATTTAAAATGAAATGTAAGATTTTTATCTCAAAAGTAGGATAAAGACACGTAGGTTTTACCAGTAGATGAGTAGATTTATTCAATAAATGAGAAGGTTTTATTTGCATTATTGTGTTCCGTCACTATCTTTAGCGACCGTGTCAAAAGGGTAATTCCAATTCATTTAAATAGTTCACTTAACCTTTCTGCTTATGCGTAAATTTACACTTCTTCTTGCGTTGATCGGGCTTGTTTGCATGAATGTTGCACAGGCTCAGGTCAAGCCGGGCACCAAAGGTGACGGCGAGGTCTTTTTCACCGAGACCTTTGATTGGGCAAATCCCAATGATCCCCGTGGATGGTCCATGCCAGAGGGTTACTACATTGAAGATCCGCTGGATCTTGGCTATGTATGGCACTGGTATCCGAACATCCGCTTTGATGCAACCTGGACCAGTGAACCTCCTTTTGAGTCACTGACACCGGAGGATGGACATCTGGCCCTGTTTCTCGACAAGTATAATTTTGACAACGGAACGGAGCTTAACACGGATGCCTCGATCGTGTTTCCGATGATCGACTGCTCGGCCAGATCTTCAGTGATCCTTCGTTATCTGACCCATTTCATGTCATACAGCATCGCTGATATGACTATTGAGGTTACGGTTGATGACTGGGTGCACTCATCGGTGTACAATGTCAATTTCGGTGCCTCACACAAGGACAGGCCAAACGACATGGCCCCTGGCAAGCCTGCGCTGCTTGAGATCAACATTTCGGATGTGGCAGCCGGTATGGCCAATGTTCAGTTCAAGATCCGCTGGAAAGAAACCCGGCTCTATTTCTGGGTAATCGATGACCTGGAGCTGGCAGAGGCCTATAACAATGACCTCAGGTTGACCCATTTCACCGTTGAATGGGACAATGAAGATCCCGACAACAGGTCGAGCGGATTTTTCCTCATCCCAAAAACCCAGCTCAATGGAGTTCAGGGATTCATGAACTGGGAGGCCGCTGCCTTTAACATGGGTGAAAACGATCAGGATGATGTATACATGGATGTATCCATTACCAAGAACAACCAGGTGATATGGGAGCGTCAGTCGCCCCCGAGATTTTCTCTTGGCGTGCTTGATACCGATACGGCCAGAATAGAAGACAAGTTTGTTCCTGCCGATTTCGGTCACTACATGGTGAAGTACGATTACAAACAGAATCAGCAGGAGCAAAGTCCTGAAAACGATGAGACCACCTTCTTCTTCCATGTAAACGATAGCGTCTATTCACGTTCAGACGACACCTCCGAGCTGAAATGGGCATACGGTTTTGAGCGCTACACTACAGAATCCACTTCGAATGAGGATTTCTTCACCGGATCGATTTTCCCGATTAATGCTGATTGCGAGGTCAACTCCATTTCTGTTTACATTCAGGGTGGACTGGCCGACGGTGACATTGAATTCCAGTTCCAGCTCTGGTTTGACACCCAGGATCCTGAGAATCCGGGCATTGAAAAACTGCTGGTCACCGAGATGCTGACGCTTGATTCAAGCATGTTCGACACATGGATTACCCTTCCTTTTGAGAAGGATGGTGAATCAGAGTTTCTGGTAGCCGGGGATGTGGTTTATGCCGGTATTTCATACTGGGATTATCATGAGGATTACCTGGTACGTCGCCGCGATGGTCTCCGCATCGGCACTGACCGTTCGGTTAAAATGGTTGCTCCGACTGCCATTGGCGTTTACGACGGAAACCTTGAAACCGGTTTGACCAGTTTCGTTGGCAAGCGTAACCTGATGTGCCGTTTGAACATCGACGACGATAGTAACATCATCGACGGTGTCAATACAACCAGGGCGCTGAGTGCACTCGAACAGAACTATCCGAACCCCTTCCGCACCAACACTGAGATCCGGTATGCACTGGGAACCGACTCTGACGTGGTTGTGAAGGTGATGGATCTGACCGGACGTGTCGTCATGGAAATTAACGAAGGCTACAAGCCTGCAGGCAACCACACCGTAAAGGTGAATGCCTCTTCGCTTGAAGCCGGGGTTTACATGTACACCCTGAAAGCTGGCGGCTTTACTGAAACCAAACGGATGATCGTATCCGAATAGCAACTAAACCCTCTTGTCATTTGAAGGCCGGATTTTGTCCGGCCTTCTTTTTTTTACTGCCTGTAGAGGTAAGAGAGCTTGATGAAAAATCCACGCTGCATTTCATGGGGAGGTGTCTGCCGGCTTAAGAAGGGGAGATCGGCCACCTCCTGCCGGTAAAGGGAACCATATCCCAGGTAGAAGACCGTACCCGGAATGTAGGTGAAAGAGACAAGCAGGTCGTTGAGCAGTTTATTGTAGTAGCCGTTGTATTCGGTAATGGCTCTCAGAAAAAGAAATTTATTGAACTGGTAGGTCAGCTTCAACCGGGTGATCGGATATTGGTAAACGGTGGATCCGTCATCCTCACGACTGAATCCATAATAGACTACACCAAGATTGGCATTGAATTTCGGCCATGGCTGCAGATCAATTTGTCCGGTAAGCCGGCTGAGTCTCCCCTGGTAGGGGTTGTCGGCATAATAGATGGCACCGGAATTCCGGTAAAGTATCGAGACAGAGAGCCAGTTACGATAGAGCGAGACGAATGTGAGCTGAATCCCTCCCGTATTGAAGCGTTCTCCTTCAAATATTTCATTGGAGAGCTCATACCGGGCCTTAAACCTGGTGGTGCCGCCCAGGGTGAACAGGGCTGAAAGATGACTTGAGCTTTCCCACATGTCATGGAATTGATCCCTCGTAGCGGAGGAAAAGAGTTCGAGGGTTATTTTCCGGAGCCATTCGGAGGGGGGGTAGAACTTAGGACTGTAAAGGGCTGTGAACTGAGTGATGCCGGTTCTGCTGACATAACCGGTGTTTACCTGAAAATCCTTGCCGATCTCACGGAACGAAAGGCTGTAGCCATGGTTCCGGCTGTCGTGACTCAGCGCCCCGCCCAGGCTCAGTCCCGTAAGATTTTCGTCATTGAGCGTCGTATGAGAATTAAACCCGCTGAATTCCATCATGGTCGAGGGATTGATCCTAAGCTGGCCGTCGGCTCCATAAACGCGGTTGTTGAGATCCCTGCCCTCCCTGCCGGTGTAAAGAAAACCGAGGTAGCTCTCTTTCCACAGGGAACGCTTGTATCGGAGCACCGGAAAGTGGGCAAAGCGGGATCCAAAATCCCCTGTTGAATTCAGTTCATCCAGGGCATAGATAAGGGCAAGGTCATTGTGGGGACCGATTTTGCCGGTCAGTTTCATTCCGGTTATTGGATTTGCAATGGTGCGGGTATGAACCAGGCTGATAAGGGGGTCGGTTTCACTCAGGCCGGTGGCCCCGATGTTGAATTTTTCCTGGCCCTCGAGGAAGAAGGGGCGTTTTTCGCTGTAGAAGTTGGCATGGCGGAGGTTGACATCCACCTGACCGGCATCCGATTCGACCTGCGAGAAGTCGGGGTTCAGGGTTGCGTCGAGCACCATGTTTGAGGTGATACCGTATTTCATGGTGAGGCTCAGATCCGGTTTGCGGATATCCTTCACCATCTGGTCATCCACGCGCACATCCCGGTGATGGTAGGTAAGGGCAGGCAAAACCTCCAACAGCGTGTAATGTTTAACCCCCTCGAAGCCCACCTTCATGGTTTGGTTGAAGAAGGCATAGCCCTGGGCCGGATCAAGGGCCGGGCATGACACATGGGTGGAGGTTCGGCTGAGATAACGTTCGAGGAATAATCCCATCACCACCGGATCCCTGTCGGAGAAGCGAAGGCTTTTCAGGGGGATTCGGATCTCGATGGAGTAACCGGCTGAGTCGGGCAAGCCTGCACTGTACCAGACCAGGTCGATGCTGGGATCCTCCTTGCCGGCCGCAAAGCGGGTGTCCATCTGTATGCCAAGGGGATTGACATAAATGGCAGTGATGGACTGCTGATCGTTGTGCGTATCGAGGTTGATGCACACCCAGTCGTCGTTGCGTATCTGGTCGCGGGGAGTCAGGGTAGCCTTGATCTTTTCGGGCTCATCGTCATGGCAGCGGAAGGCGAAATAGAGGTTTTCAGGGTCGTAGGCGATCCACGCCTCTGTTTTTTGGGGGATCACCCGACCGAAATCCGGAATAAAAGACTCAAATTGAGTGAAGGGCTGGATCTCTTTCCAGCATTTTTCATTGAGAATTCCATCCAGAACGGGAGCTTCGGTTAAAAGGGTCGCAGGGTAAGGTGATTGTGCGTAAACATTGAGAC
>CAYGOU010000099.1:0-10108 GCA_964351455.1 uncultured Porphyromonadaceae bacterium | reverse complement strand
TCACCCTCGAGGGATTCTATACCCGCCTTAACAACTCATTCGTTCTTGAAGAGGACGGAGAGGACCAGTACGGACTGATCTTTGAAAAACGAAATGCAGCCAGCTCAACCGTGCAGGGAGTTACGGCCGAATTCAGGGGCAATTACAACCGGCTGGTGCAGCTGGAGACCGGTATCACCGTACAGACCAGCAGATATGCCGATCCGGTATCTTATTCGGCCGACCTTGAGCCGATGAGGGATTATCTGAAAAGTCCGGGTATATACGGATACAGCATTTTCACCTTTACCCCGACCGGAAGGATCTCCATGGCCATATCCGGAGTTTATACCGGCAGCATGACGGTTCTGCACCTTGCCGGATCTCCTGAAAACCCTATGGCGGATGTCTACAAAACCACGGACCCTTTTGCAGACATGGGCGTGAAACTCACCTGGCTGCAGCAGATCTCCCGCATTGATTCTGAAATCGAATGGTTCGGGGGAATAAAAAACCTTTTTAACTCCTTTCAGGCCGACTTTGACACCGGAAAATACCGCGACAGCGGATACATTTACGGTCCTGCCGCTCCGAGAACTTTTTACCTTGGGATCAGGGTGAGATCTTTGTAAAGGTTACAGTAGGTTACAGTAGGTTACAGAGGGTTTCGGGGGGTTACCCTTAGCTTGAGTGGTCTGATACGATCCGCCATTGACCCTCGATTTTTCTCCAGAGCAGGGTGAAGTGTCCTGACAGGGTGTCGGATTCGCGTTCAAGCGTGTATTTACCCACCTGATAATAAGCCTTTGAGCTGATTCTCTCCAGGTGAATGAAGCGATACTCCAGCGTTCCTTGTGAGGCCCGGTCGGGATATCCCTTTTTGTAGCGTTCGAGCAGTGAGCTAAAACCGTAGGTGATGCCGTTCTTTCCGATGAACTGCGTGGAGTCGGTTTGCCAGTAATTGTGAACGAATCCCTCAAGGTCACCCCGGTTCCAGCTGTCACGGGATTTCTCCATGGAGGCCATAATCGCCGATTCGTCGGCTTCCGGATTTGCACAGGATGACAGCATAATCAGGATCAGCAAAAGCAGGTTTGGGATTTTCATGGCTAAGCTGGTTTTTGGGTTTTACTATGTGTATGAACGATTATAGTGAGTGCCGGATGGTTTGCCCCTTCTTCAGGTCAAAATTCCACTCCTCTCCCTCGTATAGAACGATAAAAGACCCGCCTTCGCGGGATTTTAGTCCGAAGGATTTCAGTTGTCCCTCTTTCCAATCCATCTCCACCTCCACTCCACCGCGGGCCATCAGGCCCTTTACTCTTCCGTCGGGCCAGGATGCGGGAAGTGCCGGGAGGAGCACGATCTTTCCGGTGTGGCTCTGAATGAGCATTTCTGCAATACCTGCCGTGCCTCCGAAGTTTCCGTCGATCTGAAACGGCGGATGCAGATCAAAAAAGTTTGGAGTGGTGCACTTTCTCAGAAGCAGGTCGATGGCCTTTTTTGCTTCATCGCCCTCTCCAAGCCGGGCCCAGAGGTTGACCAGCCAGGCGGCGCTCCAGCCGGTATGTCCTCCTCCATGTTCGAGCCGGTATTCAAGCGACCTCCTCGCGGCCCGCTGCAGTTCAGGGGTTTCAGCGCTGATCTGCCGTCCCGGGTGCAGTGCGAACAGATGCGACATGTGCCGGTGTCCGGGTTCCGGCTCCTCAAACTCTACCGGCCATTCCATCAGCCTTCCGTCGCTTCCAATGCCGGGCATAAAAAGCCGGTCGCGTGCTAGTGCCACTGTGGCGATCAGAACATCCTCAATTTTCAGAACCGCTGAAGCTTCGACCAGGTTGGTGAACAGATCCCAGATTACCTGCTGATCATGGGTCGGACCCATGGTGAGGTATCCCCGGGTGCCATCGGGCGCAATGAACCGGTTTTCAGGAGAGCTCGCCGGTCCTGATACCAACATCCCCGTAATGGGATCCTCAACCAGCCAGTCAAGATAAAAGCGTGCCGACTCAAGCATCACCGGATAAACCCTCCTGAGGTACTCTTCATCGAGGGTGAACCGGTAGTGCTCCCAGAGGTGCTGCGCCATCCAGGCTCCGGCGCCCAGGTGCAGTCCCCAGCTCGGATGCTCGCCCGGAGCGGTGAATCCGAAAACGTTGGTGATGGGGTGAACCACCCACCCCGATGCCTGGTAGTGTACCTGCGCCGTGTGCGCACCCGGAATTACCAGCGACTCAATCAGCTCGGTGAGAGGCATCTGGCATTCGGCCAGATTGGTCACCTCAACGGGCCAGTAGTTCATCTGAACATTGATGTCGGTGTGATAATCGGCGTTCCAGGGGGTCTGTATTTTATTGGCCCACAGTCCCTGCAGGTTGGCCGGCAGGCTTCCCTTTCTGGACGAAGAGACCAGTAGATAGCGCCCGTATTGGAAATAGAGTTCGGCAAGCCGGTCGTCGGATCCGGTTTCCCTGAACCTCTCAAGCCTGATGTCAACCGGAATGGTATCCGGATCCACTGCCGGGGTGATGTCAAAATCGACCCTTTGCATCAGACCCTGAAAATCAGCGGTGTGATCCTTCATCAATCGGGCGTATGTTTTTTGTTCGGCCCGGTTCAGGTTTTCAAGGCTTATGCCTTCATAATCGTTGCCTTCGTGGGTGGGATACTGCTGCCGGTAGCTGGTTGCCGCGGTCACAAGCAGGGTCACCGCATCGGCATCCCTGACGGTGAAGGTGCTGTCCTCCCAGATGACGGTTCCTCCCCGGGCCAGGGGCTTCAGCCGGGTTATATATTTCATGCCTCCGCCCCCCTTGCCGTCGGTCATCTGTCCCCTCATGATCAGCTGGTCACCTGAAGCAAGGGTTTCATAACGCTCAGGCCGGTTCATCCCGCATGTGAATGAGATGCTTCCCTTCTCACTGGCGGTCAGGTGTATCACCAGCACCTGGTCGGGGTAACTCGAAAAGACCTTCCGCTCAAAGCGGATACCATCCTGTTCATAGCTTACCGATGTGATCCCGTTCATCAGGTTGAGATCCCGGTAATAATCCGTGTATGAATCTCCGCGGTCAAAATGCATCCAGAGGTCGCCAAGGGTCTGAAAGCAACCGAAGGGCACATTTGCACCGTTTCCGTGCCCCGAACCCGCCCCCTTGCACACCTGCGTCTGCTCGGCCAGGATATGGGCCTCGCGGTATTTTCCGGCATAGAGCAGGTTGCGGATTGAGTCGATGAAACCGTAAGCGAGCGGATTGTCATTGTCATCCGGAGAACCCGACCAGAGGCTCTTTTCATTCAGCTGAATCCGCTCCAGGCCGACATCCCCGTATACCATGGCACCCAGGCTTCCATTGCCGACCGGAAGGGCCTTCAGCCACTCAGGGTCATTGCGCCATCCATTGGGATCATCCTGAATGGATGCCAGTGCCGGCTGCGAATACCAGAGTCGCATCTCTGGATCAGCCGTTCGGGTGCATGAGAGGCTGAGCGAGCTTAACAGGATGATGAGCGTTAACGAGCCGAATGATGTCAGGGACTTCAGGTTTTTCATAAATCTGTTTCTTTCATGGATGACCAGGGGGATATTTGTAAATTTAACAATTGAACCCTTCGTTTGTAAGAGATTCAGAAATGTTTAACGCTATGTCCCTCAAATTCTCCACCAGTAACCTTTCGTCACCCCCAGTCACCTATCGTAACCATTTCTTCATGGTAATCCTGGTTATGGCTCTCTTCTCTTTCAATGAGCAGGGTTCAGCTCAACCCCAAAGCCTGCCTTTTTCAAACAGCCATTTTGCCACCGTTGAGGGTATGAAGCTCCATTACCGGATCTGGGAACCTGTGCAACCCAACCCGGCACTTCCATGGGTATTCATGGTACACGGAATGGGCGCATCCACCTGGTCGTGGGAGGAAAACGCACCGGCCCTGACTTCCAAAGGCTTTACCGTTGTGGCCGCGGATGTTCCCCCCTTCGGATTCAGCGATAAAAATCCCGACTTTAATCAATCCCCGCAAAGTAGGGGCAGGTTGTTTCTCGACCTCATAAGCCTGGTCAACCCCGGTGCTAAGTGGCACCTCGTGGGCCATTCAATGGGGGGCGGCATTGTGCAGGCCATGGCCATTCTCGATCCTGAGCGTTTTGAAAGGGTGGTGTTTGTGGCCCCTGCGCTTTTTATCACTCCAACCGCCATGGCGCCCCGCGGAGCAGGGCTCCTCAGGTTCAGACCCTTTGAATGGATCGCCGCCGGTGTGGGAAAAATCACCCTGGTCAGGCCCGCAAAAATCCGCGAACTCCTGGTTTCGGCATACGGAACCGAACCCGATCCGGCCGATGTGGCCGAATACCACAGGGCGCTTTCTCAACCCGGATTTGCCAGGGCATTCATCCGCGCTTCGGCTGGATCACCTGCCGGCGACCCCCTGGATGGGAGCCGGTTTGACCGGGTGGCCCTCGCCATATGGGGCGACCGCGACACATGGGTGCCCTATGCAAGGATGACCCCGACGCTTAAAAAACTGCCAACCGTCGAGTCAGTATTATTTGAGGGAGCCGGTCACTGCCCGATGAATACTCATACCCTCCGCTTCAACAACACCATCACCGACTTTCTGCTCACCAGTCAATATTAGGATACCACCGCTTCCAGATCTCTTCGAATTTCCCGTTGTTCTGAATGGTGGTGTAGGCGCTTTGCCACTGCTGAATGTATTCCGCTTTGGTATCCTTCGAAAATGCCAGCCAGGTTTCACCGCTGGATAAAACCAGGGCCATCCTCACATCGTTGACATCAAATCCGGTCTGTTCTGCCAGGCTCGGAATCGCTATGTCGTTCAGAACAGCCGCTTCAATGGTGCCATCCATCAGCTTTTCGAACACCTCGGCGGGAGTGGGCCAGGTCAGGATGTTGGTAAAACCCCGGTTGATAAGTTCCTGCTCAGAGGCCCAGCCAGTAGGTACCCCAATGCTTCCAAGGGATTTGGCATCATCGATCCCAGCAAGCTGGATCTGTCCGGATGATTTGACAAAAAAGCAGTAGCTTTTTCTGCAAACCGGACCAACCCACTCGAACAGATTCTCGCGTTCAGCTGTTCTCAGGGTGCTGAAAGCCATTGAATTGGGGGCAACCAGAATCTGGTTCATGGCATCGGTCCAGCCCGTCAGGGTCACCGTTTCATTTCTCTCCATCTGCTGCATCATGGCCTGAACCATTTCAACCGAACTTCCGGTCAGGATGCCTCCTGCTGAACGAAAACTTTGAGGGGGATTCTCCTCTGTAAACACCGAAAGCAAACCCGGAGCCAGGGTTCCTGGCAGGTACTGGTCATAGACCTCCTGCACAAAGCCCTGCTTTTTCAGTAAATCAAGCTTCTCCTGCCAGTTTTTGACCAGCGTGGGGGAGACCGCTTTCGAAAAGGCTATGTAGCCCTGGGTGGTAGAATAGGTATATAGGTCTGAGAGCCTTGCGATGTCGCGCTGGTCGCTGTCGGCTGTCATCCTGATCACATCGGTGATGTCAAACACCGCACTGATCTCCTCACCGTACAGCGCCGCAATGGCTAAAGAAAGATTTGAATATTGACGCAGGTTCTGAAACCCCTCCGCCTGAAGCATTCCCACCGTAGCATAACCCGTTACAACTCCCACCGACGGCAGGGCCCTGGCTTCGGCAAGCGAACCAATCCGGTGACCGCCATCGCTCAGTCCTACGAAGCCGGCTGAAAACATGGCAATAGGACCAGCCCACTGGTATTTATCCTTTCGCTGAGCGGTGATCCCGGTGGTGAAGAGGGCCACCTGTTCGGGTCCGTCAAGCAATTCCATCGCCAGCGTCCAATTGCCGGTAATTTCAACCGACACCTTATCCAGCTCCATCATTCCGAGAATGCCCGAAACCACACCGGCAGAAATGCCCTTCAACTGGCCATCCTCAACATAGCTGTAGGGGCGCAGCTCTTCACAGATCAAACGGAGTTTTTTACCTGTTACATCCTCTTTGTTGCAGGATTGCATGGCCAGCATCGATACAAGGGCCATAAATATTAGTGCGTATCTTTTCATGAATGGTTTTGTTTGAGATGCCAAGTTAGTGAAAGTTAAAGGGGGTGCGGACTGGTTCCTTTGATTATTTTTACTTTCTAATTGTATGTCCATGAATCAGCTTTCATCCTTCATCCTCCGTATTTCGCCTGCTGTTTTAGCAATTGCTTTGGCTTTTTCGGCTTGCACGAATGCCGAAACCGACGATCTTACCCGCTTTGTTGATCCATTCATCGGTACGGATGCCCATGGCCACACCTTTCCGGGAGCGGTACTGCCATTCGGAATGGTGCAGGTGAGTCCTGATAACGGCCGGAGCGGCTGGGACTGGTGTTCGGGTTATCACTGGTCGGATTCGGTGATCGTGGGTTTCTCTCATAAGCATCTAAGCGGCACAGGCATCGGCGATCTGGCCGACATCCTTTTTCAGCCCACCACGCGGGTGCTTCAGCCCGGCGAATATGTTGGCGGAAAGGATTTTGCCCATCGTTTCGCCGCCAGTTTTTCGCATCAGGAGGAGCGCGCATCACCCGGTTACTACCAGGTTACCCTGCGAAATCCTGAAACCCTGCAGGATCCCGTCGGGGTTGAACTCACTGCCACAAGGCGGGCCGGTTTCCATAGATACCGTTTCCCTGCCGGCAAGCCGGCAAGCGTGGTGCTTGACCTGGGCTTTGCCATCAACTGGGATGCACCGCAGGAGACCTTCATCCGGATTGAAAATGATACCCTCATCACCGGTTATCGTTTCTCTAAAGGTTGGGCCGACGATCAGCGGGTATGGTTCGCAGCGGTTTTCTCAAAGCCGATGACGGCAGCCCGGCTTTACCGCACAGGACTTGAGATACCGAACGCTCATACCCTTTCGGGAAAGTACATCGAAGGCATTTTTTCATTCGGAGATCAGGGCGGTGAGCTGCTGATGAAGGTGGGAATTTCTCCCGTGGATGAAAACGGAGCCTTGCAAAACCTGCTCACCGAGATCCCCCACTGGAAATTCGACAAAACCCGGCGTGAGGCCCGCGAAACCTGGAACAGGGAACTATCAAAAGTAAGCGTCACCGGGACCGACAAGGCCGCAAAAAGAACCTTCTATACCGCCATGTACCATTCATTCATAGCTCCCGCCCTGTTCTCAGACTCGGATGGCCGTTACCGGGGCATCGACCGGAAGGTGCACCAGGCAACAGGCTGGGAGAACTACACCGTTTTCTCTCTTTGGGATACCTTCAGGGCCAACCACCCGCTCTTCACCATTCTTCAGCCAGAAAGGGTTCCCGATATGATTCAGGCCATGCTGGCACATCACAATGAGGGGGGACTCCTCCCGGTATGGACCCTCGAAGGCTGCGAAACCAACTGCATGATCGGTTATCACGCTGTTCCGGTTATTGTGGATGCCGCCCTTAAAGGCTTTGAATTTGATCATGAGCGGGCCTATGAGGCCATGAAGAAAAGCGCCATGCAGGATGCCCACGGAATCGGCTACTATCGCGAATATGGATACATTCCGGCTGATCTTGAGAATGAGTCGGTCTCAAAAACCCTCGAATACGCCTTCGACGACTGGTGCATTGCACAAATGGCCCATAAGCTCGGCCGGGATGAGGATTACCATTATTATATGGAAAGGTCGGGAAGCTACCTGGCCCTCTTCGATCCGGTAACCCGCTTCATGCGGGGAAAACTCTCAGATGGATCCTGGAAACCCGGTTTCAACCCACTGTTCAGCCGGCACCGCGATGATGAGTACACCGAAGGGAACGCATGGCAGTATTCCTGGTTTGTACCTCATCAGGTTGAGCACCTGATCAGGCTGATGGGGGGCAAGGCTTCGTTTACCGCAAAACTTGACTCCCTCTTCAGTCATACCGAGGGAATAGCCGGCGACGAGGTTTCACCGGATATCTCAGGTTTAATCGGTCAGTACGCACACGGCAACGAACCCAGTCACCACGTCGCCTACCTGTATGCCCTTGCAGGAGCGCCTGAACGAACACAGGAACTGGTCAACCAGATTCGCACCACCCTCTATTCAGACCAGCCCGACGGACTGTGCGGGAATGAGGACTGCGGACAGATGTCGGCCTGGTACATCTTCAGCGCCATGGGATTCTATCCTTTGAACCCCGCAAGTGGCGATTATGTGCTGGGTACCCCCGCTTTCGACAAGATGGTGCTGAATCTTACGGATGGAGTAAAGTTTACCATTCGGGCCAACCGCAACAGCGAATCGGCCTGGCGGGTGAAATCGGTGCTCCTCAACGGAGAACCCCACGAACAACCCTTCATTTCGCATGCCGAAATCATGCGGGGAGGGGAACTGCTATTCATCATGGAGTGATTTTTGCCGTGAACTCCTTATCATGAAAGAACAGGAGATCAACCGTCTGCAGCATGAAATTCATGACCTTTTGTCAGGTCGCCGGCTCAAGGAGTCGCTTATGCTGCTCTCTCAGCTGGTAAGGGCCTCCGGAAGAAGCGAGTGGATCCTGGAGCAGGAGCAACTCAACACCACCTACCGCCTGATGCTGCAATATACCGTCGGGGGATCAAAAGACCCCGAACGCCAGAAGGTCTACCGAAAACTGGTGACCGATACCTATGAACTGGCTGACCGCAGCACCGGCTTTCTCCTCGAAGCCCTGTCGACGGGATACATTAACATCCGAAAAAGAGTCTTCAGGGATGATCCCGGACTTGAACCCTTTATCGATGGGTGCCTTGCCGGAAAAGATCGCCTCCGTGCAGGCGACACCGATTACCTGCAAAACCTCACCCGGATCTTTCACATCTTCTGGCTCAGCGACCGGCTCAGCGACCGCGATCTCCTGCTGGCCGAAAAACTGCGCGACAGCTCCCGCCTGCCGGCTGAGGTGAAGTCATTGCTGGTCACCTCGCTGAACCTGGGCCTGCTCAGGGTATTCGACGAGCGTAAATTCAGCCTGCTCTTTTCATTCTTTGATCTCGAAAGCGCGGAGCTTCGCCAGCGCGCACTCATCGGTCTCCTGCTCGCCTTCTATAAATACGACCGGCGCATGGTCTGGTACCCGGCCATCAGCAGCCGCCTCGTGGTTCTGGATGAGGATCCGGCATTCAAAATGTCGGTGCAGGAGGTGGTGCTTCAACTGCTTCGCAGCAAGCGCACCGAAGAGCTCACCCGGAAAATGCAGACCGAAATCCTGCCCGAAATGATTAAGCTTTCACCGCAGGTAAGGGCCCGGCTTGACCTCGATAAACTGCTCAGCGACTCCCTGTCTGACGACAAGAATCCCGAGTGGGAGAAACTGCTCGATGGGGCACCGGGACTCAAAGACCAGATGGAAAAGCTTTCTGAAATGCAAATGGCGGGCGACGATGTGTTCATGAGCTCATTCGCCATGCTCAAGGGTTTTCCCTTCTTCCAGCACCTGATCAACTGGTTCTTCCCCTTTACCCGCGAACATCCTGAACTTAAATCCATGGAGGCCTCAGGATCACCCGGACAGCATGAGAACCTGAATTTCAGCTCCTTTCTTGATTCGGTACAGCAGAGTTTCTATCTCTGCAATTCGGATAAATTCAGCATCTGCTTCGGAATTAAAACCATGCCACCGGAGATGCAGCAATTCCTCAGCGACGGTCTCCGTGCTGAAGCCGAACAACTCAAGGAGATCCTGGCCGATGATATCCTGCTCGATCCCATGCATGAGGCCAGAAGGGTCATCCGTCAGTACACCCAGGATCTATACCGCTTTTTCAGGCTCCATCCCGATCGAACCGGCTTCGATGATCCATTTTCATGGTCGTTCGATTTTCACCGGAAAGCGTTCTTCAGCGATCTCTTCAGCGGGGATACCCGCACCCTCTTTACCCTCGGTGAATTCTACCTCGGCAGAAATGCCTACCACGAAGCGGCCGAGGTTTACGAGGTGCTTGAAGCCGCAGGCGAACAGGGCTCTGACCTGCTACAGAAGATGGCCTGGTCGCAGCAGAAACTTGGGAATTACCCAAAAGCCCTTGAATACTACCTCAAGGCCGACCTCACCCTGCCCGAGAATGTCTGGAATCTGAAGAAAATAGGACTGTGCTACCGCTACCTGAAGC
>CAYGOU010000098.1:0-10162 GCA_964351455.1 uncultured Porphyromonadaceae bacterium | reverse complement strand
ATGTCGATGGAGGCGATCCTGAAAAAAAACTGGGGACCTTTTCTGGGAAGAGACCCCACGCTGCGGGTGTAAAAATCCTGGTATTTTGGATCCTGAATGCGCTCTTCGCTGATTGTTACCTCAACCAATTCGCGGTTTACCACGGTAATCCGCTCCACATCGCCCGATTTGAGCATTACTTCCTCGAACTGCTTCCAGTCAATCTCCTGGAGCTTATTACCGGCAAAGAGATAGTTAAAAACGAGAAATCCAACGAAAATCAGTCCGTAAACCCAATAAACATTGAATTTGGGCTTCTTTCCTAAAGGGTCTCCCGGTTTACGTATCGTTCCCTGGTTATGTTGCTTATTCGATGATCTGTTTTCTTCTGCCATTTTTTCAGTTAAAAGATATGCTTTTTAGCCAAATAAGAGAATATGCTTCCAGTCAATTATCATACCATTAACGATGGCTTTTGTTGCAATCAGCTTCGTTGCTGAAAGTCGTTTATTTCAATAACCCTTCCGTCAGCCCATAATCCCTCAAGGTCATAGAACCTTCGATGCTGTTCCTGGAAGATGTGAACCATCACTTCCGGGAAGTCGATCAGCACCCAGTTGGCCATTTCCATTCCCTCCTTGTGCAGGCTTCTTACATGGAGCAACTCCGTAACATCATCCTCAACGGCATCGGCAATGGCCCTGACCTGGGTTGAGGAGCCAGCGTGACAGATGACATAATGGTTGCAAATGCTGGTATTCAGCAGGGTCAGGTCGATGTCGATGATCTGCATCCCTTTTTTTCTCAGGATGGCCTCATAGATGACCTGAAGCAGTTGGTCGGTTCCGGCCACCTCAAATCCCTTCGGCATGGTTTACTACAGGCTTAACCATATTTCCCTTCTGAATTGGTAAATTTAGTCAGTAAATTTCTACAGGATGTCAGACATCAAAAAAATATTTCTTTCCCGGGTCGATTCAACCAATCGGTTTGCCAGGGAGTTGCTGGCATCAGGAGATCTGGGCGAGAATGCCTGGATATCAACTGGCGATCAGTATTCAGGACGGGGGCAAGGCGGAAATAGTTGGCATTCAGCACCCGGAATGAACATCACCGGCAGCCTGATATGGTTTCCCCGGGAGCTTGATCCGGCACGACAGTTTGAAATTTCCATGTCGGTGTCACTGGCACTGGCAGAACTCCTCGATCTTTTTACAGTGGATGCCACGCTGAAATGGCCTAATGATATCTATCTGGAAGACCGGAAAGTGGGCGGGATCCTGATTGAAAACGATATCATGGGTGAACGGATCATGCGCTTCATCGTAGGAATCGGCCTGAATATCAACGAGTCTGAGTTTCCTGCTTCACTGCCCAATCCGGTATCCCTGAAAGCCTACACGGGGGTTGAATACCGGCTCGATGAAATGACTGATTTGATGCTGCAACTTGTCAGCAGCCGCTTATCACAACTTGATATGAATTTTGGGGAAGGGCTCAAAAGCGAATATATCTCCCGTCTTTTTCGTTACAGGCAGTATGCTCCCTATACGGCAAAAGGCGAATGGCTCAATGCCAGAATTACCGGTGTTGATGAATTCGGCTTTCTTGAACTTGAGGATGAGCTGGGAGGGAAGAGGAGCTACGGATTCAGGGAGGTCGATTACATCCTCTGATTTACCTGCCCCAGGTTTGAGGCGCCTCTCTCCAGGATTTGAGCAGGTGAGATTCCTCCGGCCTGATGTATCCGGCCTGAATGGCAAGCTCCACCAGGGTTGCGTAATCGCTCAGGGTATGAAGCTGACAGCCGGCTTTCTTGAAGTTCTCCTTCGCCGTTTCAAAACCATAGGTGAAGATGGCAAGCATCCCGAGTACCTTCAATCCTGATTGCTCAAGAGCTTGAAACGCAGCGAGACTGCTTCCTCCGGTTGAGATCAGGTCTTCAATGATTACCGTTTTATCTCCGGGATTAAAATCACCTTCGATCAGGTTGCCGAGGCCGTGGTCTTTGGCTGCAGACCTCACATAAACAAAGGGTAAGCCGAGCGACTCTGCAACCAGAACACCATGGGCAATGGCTCCTGTTGCAACCCCGGCTATCAACTCTACCCCTGGATAGAGCTCCCTGATCCGCAGTGCAAACTCATCCCTGATCAGAGCCCGCACGGCAGGATGGGAAAGTGTTTTTCGGTTATCACAGTAAATGGGGGATTTCCACCCGGAGGCCCATGTAAAAGGATTTGCCGGAGATAGCTTTATTGCATTAATTTGCAATAGCTGAGAGGCGATAAGGCTTCCGGATTCCATCATGGATCAAATGTATAAAGTTTTTTTCAACGACCGGATGCTGTTGATCACATCCAGGGAACTGCTTCCTGCGGGTATTTGCTTCGAACACCTTGATTATGCCGGGCGGAAACAACTTGGCAAGGCCATCGGGGATTTTGAAGACTCAAGCGCCCGAAACTATGGAATTACTTCGGATAATCCAGATGAACTCTTTCGAATGTTTACCTCTTTCTACCTCATCCTTGAAGCAGCGGGAGGCATTGTTCGGAGTGACCATGGTAAGGTTTTGTTTATTAAGAGGTTCGGGAAATGGGATTTGCCCAAGGGCAAGATTGAATCAGGTGAGACACCCGACGAGGGCGCGTTGCGTGAGGTTTCTGAGGAGTGTGGAATCAAAAATCTGAGGATAGCCGGAGTTCTGCCGCCTACCTATCATACCTACAGAACCGACGGAATCAGGATGCTGAAGAAAACAAACTGGTTTGCCATGGTGAATGAACCCACCGAGAAACCGGTTCCGCAGACAGAAGAGGGCATTTCAGAAGCCATCTGGCTTGTTCCGGCACAATTCGACCTGGTTCTTCAGAACACCTATAGGTCTATTGCCGAACTTATCAATGATGTGGAATGGTCGGATTTTTTCTGACCTGGCAATTAGTCTAGTTCAAGTCCTTCCGGCAGAAATTGCCTTGCATCCCCTCCATGTCGCAAAATATCCCTGATGATGGTGGAGTTCAAAGGGGTGTACTCCGGAATGGCTAAAAGAAAAACCGTTTCTATGGATGGGTTCATTTTGCGGTTGATCTGGGCAATGGCACGCTCGTATTCAAAGTCTGCTGCCGTTCGGAGTCCCCTCAGAAGATATTGGGCTCCTGCCTTTACACAATAATCAATGGTAAGTCCATCGTAACTGTCAACCGTTATCATGGGTTCATTCCGGTACATTTTACGGATCATCTCAATCCGCTGTTCCCGGCTGAAAAGGGTCTGCTTGTGTGAATGCACTCCGATCGCGATGATAATGTGATCGAAGAGGGGCAGTGCACGGTTAAGTATGTTTTCATGGCCCCTGGTGAAAGGATCGAAAGTCCCCGGAAAAACCGCTATTTTTTTCATGATATTGGATTTATCCTGCATCTTTTCTCTTATCCCATCGGGGTGGCAAATGCCCTGACATCCTCGGCGGTGATTTCGGCACCGCAAAGTATGATAAGTCGTTCAATAAAGTTTCTGAATTCACGGATGTTACCTGTCCATTTGATCCTGGCCAGCGCCTCGATGGCTTCAGGATTTATGGATCTCGGAGGCAGGGCCATCTCCTCACCGATGGTTTGTATGAAGTGACTGGCCAGCAGAGGGATGTCTTCCAAACGATCGTTCAGACTTGGAACCTGAATAACGATAACACTCAAACGGTGATACAAATCCTCACGGAACCGGTTCTCCCTAATCTCATCCCTGAGGTTCTTGTTCGTGGCGGCGATCACCCTGACGTCAACCAGTATGTCCTTGTCTCCACCGACCCGGGTGATCCTGTTTTCCTGCAAGGCCCTGAGTACCTTGGCCTGGGCTGAGAGACTCATATCTCCGATCTCGTCGAGAAACAGGGTCCCGCCGTCTGCCTGTTCAAATTTGCCTTTGCGCTGCTTTACGGCGCTGGTGAAGGAGCCTTTTTCGTGGCCAAAAAGCTCGCTTTCAATCAATTCAGAGGGTATGGCTGCACAGTTTACCTCAACGAACGGAGCGGCTGACCGATTGCTTAATTCATGAAGCTGCCTGGCAACCAATTCCTTGCCTGTACCATTCTGGCCGGTTATCAATACCCTGGCATCGGTGGGTGCCACCCGATGGATCATCTCTTTCACCTTGACCATGGCCGGGGAGTCGCCAATCATCTGGAACTTCTGGCTGACCTTTTTCTTCAGTGCCCTGGTTTCTGTGATCAGACTGGTTTTATCCATTGCGTTGCGGATCGAAACCATCAGACGGTTCAGGTCGAGCGGTTTTTCGATGAAGTCGTATGCGCCCTTTCTGATGGCTTCAACGGCTGAATCCACCGTTCCATGTCCTGATATCATGATGACCTGTGAATCGGAAGTAATCTGAAATATCTTTTCGAGTACCTCCAGACCGTCCATTCTCGGCATCTTGATGTCGCATAGAACAATGTCAAAGTGACTTTGCTGGAGTTTCTCAAGACCATGTATTCCGTCTTCAGCGGTCTCAACCTGATGGTTTTCATACTCCAAAACCTCCTTGAGGGTGTTCCGGATGCTTCTTTCATCGTCAATGACCAGAATGGATGCCATGGAGAGTCTTATTTTTGGTTTAAAGGTAGCCTAACCTTTGTAAGTTAGCCATTTTAAGAGCTCGCGGTAGCTGGTTTTCTTTCCATACATGAGAATACCCGTGCGGTAGATTCTGGCGGCCATCCAGATGGCACCGATGAAGGTCAGCACCAGCAGCAGTCCTGACAGTATCAATTCACCCACCGGTACTCCGTACGGAATTCTTGCCATCATAACAATTGGGGAGGTAAAGGGAACTATCGAAAATACCACAGCAACCGGGTTGTGTGGATTGGTCATTGCACTGATCATGACCAGCAAACCGGCGATAATGGGTATGGTAACGGGAAGCATGAATTGCTGGGTCTCTGTTTCGTTGTCGACGGCCGATCCGATGGCAGCGAAAAGGGAGGCATAAAGAAGGTATCCTCCAATGAAGAAGAACAGAAATGCGCCAATGATCAAAGGAAAGTTGATGGCGCCCAGCTTGTCAAAAACCTCACCGAATACCTGCTGAGCCTCATTGAGATCCATGGGGGCGACCTGTCCCATTGTGCCTGAATCCATGATACTCTGGGCTGCCTGTTCCATTGCGGCCGGGTCTGCATCCGCAAACACAACCCCCTTGACACCTGCCACGATGCCCAGGGTCAGCACGATCCAAACCACAAACTGCGTCAGTCCCACCAGCGATACCCCGATCACTTTGCCCATCATCAGCTGGAATGGTTTGACCGATGACACGATGATTTCAACAATGCGGCTGGTCTTTTCTTCAATAACCGCCCGCATGATCATAGACCCGAACATGAAAATGAACATGTACATCATGAAGCCTGAGATGTATCCAATCACGCTGGCTAGTTCTGCGGAACCCGATTTCTCCTCCCCGGTTTGGGTTCGCTGTACCGTTGATACGCGGATGTTGGTTTCGATCCGCGCCAGGATATCCTGGGAAACATTCTCTTTCTGCAGCTTTAGGTTTCTGATGAAACTGTTAAGGTTTTTTGTGATCAGGTCACTGACGGCGAGGGTCGTCTGCTTATCCGAATAAAGAACCACCCTTTCTGTGGTCAGGATGTTAGCCGGGATTTGCAGCACGGCATAATATCCTCCCTCAAGATATTGCTCCTTCAATGACTCGAATGAGATTCCTTCGACATAATCGAAGGTGATATAATCGCCTCCTTTCAGAACATCACCCATGATGTTGGTCTCGTCAACCACCGCTATCACCTTGGCTTCTTTGTCCTCCATGGTTACAAGATAACCCGGGAGAAAAACCAATGCGGCAAAAATCACCGGACCCAGCAGGGTCATGATGATGAATGACCGTTTCTTTACCCGGCTTGTATACTCACGCTGTATGATAAGATTGACTTTATTCATGGCTCGGGCCTTTAATATTTCTTCTGTTGGTCTCCTCCACCATTCTTATAAAAATATCGTTCATACCCGGAACCTCCTCCTCAAAGGAGATGATTTCAACGGCCGGGTTGATCAGGGAAATCATCTCCCGTGCGGTCGCCTGATTCTTGGGCTTCAGCACCATCCAATTAACTCCTCCTCTGACAGATGCTTCAGTAATCTCGCAGTGTCGTCCGAGGATTCTGTTCAGACCTGCAGCATCGCCCCTGAAACTGACCCTATAGGTATCAGGCTTGAAACCCGACCGAACCTCGTCAATGGGTCCGCTCAGGATGCAATCACCCCTGTTGATAAGCGCTATGTGGTCACAAACCTCTTCAACCGATGACATGACATGGGTTGAAAACAGAATGGTGGCACCATCTTTTCGGAGAGCCAGTATCTCATTCTTAATCAGCTGGGTGTTGATCGGATCGAATCCGGTAAAAGGTTCATCAAATATGAGGAGCTTGGGTTCATGTAAAACCGTCACGATGAACTGAACCTTCTGCTGCATGCCCTTCGAAAGCTCTTCCACTTTTTTGTCCCACCAGCTCTGGATCTCAAACTTCTCAAACCAAAACTTCAGTTTCCTTAATGCATCCGCCCTTGAGACCCCTTTCAGCCTCACCAGATAGAGAGCCTGCTCTCCCACCTTCATTTTCTTGTATAATCCTCGCTCTTCAGGCAGGTATCCAATCCGATGCACATCCTCCTGTACCATTTTTCGGCCATTTAGAAGGATTTCACCCTGATCAGGACCGGTAATCTGGTTGATGATGCGGATCAGGGTGGTTTTTCCGGCGCCGTTGGGACCGAGCAATCCAAATATGCTCTTTTCCGGAACGCTGATGCTTACTTTGTTGAGCGCAAGGTGGTTGCTGAATTGCTTAACCACTTCACGAGCCTCAAGAAATGATGACATGTAGCTTGATTTTTTGGTGGTGGGGTGGATTGATTACTAGTCAAACATATCCCGCATTTTCTTAAAGAAGGTTCTCTCACCCGACCCGGGAGCGGGTTCGAAATTACCCGACCTGGTCAGCTCCTCAAGGGCCTTCTTCTCCTCTCTTGTGAGATTCCGGGGTACCCACACGCTAACTTTTACCAGAAGGTCTCCCTTACCATAGCCATTCAGATCAGGCAATCCTTTGCCTCTGAGTCTGAGGATCTTACCAGGTTGGGTGCCTGCCTCGATTCTTACCTTTATTCTGCTGTCGATGGCCGGTATTTCCGCGGTTGATCCCAGGGCTGCATCCGGAAAGGAGATGAAGAGGTTGTAAAGCAAATCATTGCCGTCCCTGATCAGGCTTTCATGCTCCACTTCGTGCACTGCGATCAGCAGGTCACCGGTTGATCCCCCCCGGCGGGCCGCATTGCCCTTTCCGCTGACATTGAGCTGCATTCCTTCGGCAACACCGGCCGGAATGTTGATCTTGATGACCTCTTCACCCTTGGTAACCCCCTCGCCGTAACAAGAGTTGCATTTCTGGGTGATGATTTTTCCCTCGCCTCCGCAAGCCGGGCAAACGCTGGTGGTTTGCATCTGACCGAGGAAGGTGTGTGCTACCCTTGAAACTTGTCCCCTGCCGTTGCAGGTTGAACAGGTTGAATATGAAGAACCATGCGCCGCACCTGATCCGTGGCAGCTTTCACAAGGCAAAAATTTACTGACCTTGATCTTCTTCTCTACCCCTTTTGCGATCTCTTCAAGTGTGAGGTTCACCTTGACCCTCAAGTTGGTTCCGCGGGCGGTTTGTCTTCCGCGAGACCGGCCTGACCCAAAGCCTCCAAATCCAAAATCACCGAAAATATCACCGAAATGGGCAAAAATATCCTCAATGTTCATCCCGCCTGATCCGAATCCATTTCCCGAGTTGCCCAGTCCTGCATGGCCGAACTGGTCGTAGCGTGATTTTTTCTCGGTGTCGGATAAAACCTCGTAAGCCTCAGCAGCCTCTTTAAATTTCTCCTCAGCCGAGGCATCTCCCGGATTGCGGTCAGGATGATACTTAAGTGCCTGCTTCCGGTAGGCTTTTTTAATCTCCTCGGAGCTTGCGTTCCGGTCAACCCCCAATATCTCGTAATAGTCTCTTTTAGTCATCCGCTGCAGTTTCTATTCTCCGATCACCACCTTTGCATATCGGATGACCCGGTCATGCAGATAATATCCCTTTTCAATCACATCTACAACCTTGCCCTGCAGGGAGGGATCCTGAGCCGGAGTTTTGGTAACAGCCTCGTGGATATCGGTATCCAACTCTTTGTTCATGCACTCGATCTCCCTGATACCATTTTGAGCAAGGAAGTCCTTAAATTTCATATGTATCAGTTCAACCCCCTCTTTAACGGCCTCCAGGTCTCTTGCCTGGCGTATAACCTGCATGGCCCGCTCGAGGTTGTCAACTACCGGAAGGATCCCCATCAAAACAGTTTCTCCGCCGGTTTTAACCAGATCCATCTTTTCCTTTAGGGTGCGCTTTCGGTAGTTGTCAAATTCAGCCGATAACCTAAGATACTTATCATTGAGTTCAGCGATCTTTTGGTCTCTTGCATCCGGTGTTTTAACCGATCCTCCTTTTTTCTTCTTTGATTTTCCACCGTCTTGCGCCTCCGGATCGCGCGGCTCTGAATGCATCTCCGTCTCCTCTTCAGCGTGTGGTTTCTGATCAGTTTCTTCGGTCATATTATATTCCTTTTAGGGTTCATATCAGATGATCCGGCAACAACAAAAAATCTGCCATAGCCGGTTTGGCGACAATTTGTCAGGGAATTAAATCCTTTGGATTTGAGCTCCAAGGCGATTGAGGCGCTCGTCGATTCTTTGATAACCCCGGTCGATTTGTTCGATGTTCTGAATGACACTGGTTCCCTCTGCACTGAGGGCAGCGATGAGCAAGGCTACACCAGCGCGGATATCAGGGGAGACCATGGAGGAGGCTCTCAGCGGGAACTGTCGGTTAAGGCCAATGACCGTTGCACGGTGCGGATCGCACAATATGATTTGAGCGCCCATGTCGATGAGTTTGTCGACAAAGAACAGCCTGCTTTCGAACATTTTCTGGTGTATCAGAACCGATCCTTTGGCCTGGGTGGCAACTACCAGGAAAACCGAGAGCAGGTCAGGGGTTAGTCCTGGCCAAGGAGCATCGGCGATGGTCATGATCGACCCGTCCATGAAGGTTTCAATCTCGAAATTTGAGTGCGCCGGAATCACCAGGTTCTGGTTTTCGAAAACCAGTTGGATTCCCATCTTTTCAAATGAGCGGGGAATGATTCCGAGGTCTTTTGGGTCAACATTGAGAATGGTTAACGCTGAGGCGGTCATGGCCGCCAGACCAATAAAGCTTCCAATCTCAATCATATCGGGGAGGATCCGGTGGCGGGTACCCCGAAGCGATGTTACCCCTTCAATGGTTAGGAGGTTGGATCCGATTCCCTGAATCTGTGCTCCCATGCGCACCAGCATGTGGCACAACTGCTGAACATAGGGTTCGCAGGCTGCATTAAAGAGGGTGGTGGTTCCCTGAACCATTACCGCTGTCATCAGGATGTTGGCCGTTCCGGTTACTGACGCCTCCTCAAGAAGGATTTGCTGTCCCCTCATGCTACCCCCTTCGATCAGGTAATAACCACCATCTGGAAAATAATCCACATTGGCTCCAAGGCTGACCAAACCGTTAAAGTGGGTGTCAAGCCGTCGTCGTCCGATTTTGTCTCCACCGGGCTGCGGCATAAATGCTTTTCCAAACCGGGCCAGAAGTGGCCCAACCAGCATGACTGAACCTCTTAAGCGGTTAGAAAGGGTGTGAAACTCGGGTCCTTGCAGAAAAGCGCTGTCAATTTCTACAGCCTTGAAACTCCAGGTGCCATCTTCCAGTTTATCTACACAAACTCCCATCCTGGCAAGCAGACTTATAAGGTTCTGCACATCAAGGATATCAGGAATGTTTTCAATTATTACCTCTTCGGGAGTTAAAAGGCAGGCGCAAATAACCTGAAGTGCTTCGTTTTTTGCCCCCTGCGGTAAAATCTCTCCGGAGAGGGGAAGACCTCCTTTAACCTCGAAAGTGGCCATCGGTTGATTATGACTTGGATTTATATCCCTTACCCTTTTTCTTTTTTACCGGAGTGCTTTTGGCTGGTAGTTCCTTGATATCAGCCAGAACAGTATCATCGGGAAGGGAGAGCAAACCGCC
>CAYGOU010000097.1:0-10190 GCA_964351455.1 uncultured Porphyromonadaceae bacterium | reverse complement strand
GTCGGCAACGACGGCCTTTTTTTTATACATTTGATATTCAAACCCATCTAAATAAACCATACCATGAAACGTCGTCGCTTCGTCCAGGTCACCGCCCTTGGTGGTGCAGCTGCCATAATGCCCCAGGCACTTCTTTCATCTGATTACAATACCTCTGCTGAAAAACCCAAAACGAACATTGCAGATGCCCTCGCTCATCCGAGGGTTTCGCAAAGCATGCCGGGACTCTTTCCCGGAAAGGTGGTCAGGGTCAATCATCCCGGCTCGGTGGTGGAGGGAAAGCCGGTTGAGGAGCTGGCCTTCAGGATGATTGCTGACGGAATGATGAGTCTGACAGGTGAAAAAAGGCTGAACCGGGCCTGGCTCAAACTGGTGTCAAAAAAGGACCGCATATTGCTGAAGGTAAACCCGGTTGCCGGTGAACTGCTCTCCACCAGCCATGCCGTTACCCGCTCCGTGGTAAGGCAACTCAAAGAGGCCGGAATCCCGCTGAAACATCTCATAATTTTCGACCGGAGGGAGTTTCAGATGCACGAAACCGGTTATGTTGAAGAAAACTATCCCGGAATACGGATCACCGGAACCGAATGTAAGGATCAACAAGGTTCGTTTCTCAATGCCGAGAATAAGCTCTACAGCCTCGACCGCATCGATAGCGACTGGTATTACTGGGCAGATTGCGAAATGGAATACAACGACCAAACCATGCCTTACATGGTAAATTCGGGTAAGTATTCTTACTTCAGTAAAACCATTACCCGGGAAACAGACAAGATCATCAACCTGCCCATTCTGAAAAATGCGGGAGCCTCCGTAACCCTGTGCATGAAAAACCTAGCATATGGTGCCATTACCAACACAAGCAGACTCCACCAGCAGCTTTGGAGCGACACCTGCGCCGAGGTATGCGCTTTCCCTCCGCTGCGCGACAAGGTGGTTCTCAACATCGCCGACGGATTGATCGGGTGCTTCGACAAGGGTCCCGGTGCAAATCCGCAGTTTATCACCGATTATAAAACCATTCTGCTGGGAACCGACCCTGTGGCGGTCGACCGGATCGGATATGAAATCGTCCTTAAAAAACGCATAGAGGAGGGTATTCAGCAACGCGACACGCCAAAAGGACGCGAATTTATGGAGATGGCTCAAAAGCTTCAGCTTGGAATAGCCGATCTCGATCAAATCAACCTAACTACCCTCGACCTGGTCTAACCATGAGATTAGCATCCCGAATCCTCGTTATACTCATCTTCTGGCTTTTTGCAGATCATGCATGCGGACAAATTGGGTATCGACTGGCAGGTGATGAAATGGCTGAACTGAGCATCCGGGATTCAAGGGTCTTTGACGATGGCTCTCTTTGGGGTTATATGAACGGTGGGGCCGACCTCTATCTCGAATATGGTTTTAAGAGCCTGGAGTACCAGCAGTTCCGGATCGGTGAGCTCAATTTCAAACTTGAATTGTACACCATGGAAGATCCGGAGGGAGCCTTCGGCATTTACTCGGTCAATCACCTTAAATGTCTGACCGAGGATTCCCTGTTTTGCATTTCCTGCCTGAATAATTTCCAGCTACAGGCGGTGAAAGGCAATTGCTACCTGAATCTGATGGCGATGCAAAGCAGTTCTCTGTCGCAACAAATGATGCTGCAGGTCATGACCATGCTGCTTGAGAAGATCCCTGACCAGGAGATAAGGCTTCCTGATGCCCTCCTGAAATTTCATAGCGGATCAAATTCGCTGACCCCTACGCGTCTGTATCGGGGGAAGGTGGGCGTCGACAACAATCTCTTCGAATGGAGTGAAGTCGTCAGAGGTCTCTCAGCTTTCAGACTTTGGAAAAGTTCCCGTTCAGAACATCCCGAACTTTCACTGTACATCCTTGAAACCGACGATATTTCACTCCTGAAGGCCCTGCAAAAACTAAACCTCCCCATAGATCAATCCATCATGACCATTGAAAGGGAAGGGGCAAAATTGACGGTAACTAAAGAGGCAGGTCGCCTTACAATACTTGAAGCGGTTCATGAGTGACACACCTAACCTGAGGGTGGTAATCACAGGCGCTCCCGGTTCGGGCAAGACCACCCTGATACGAACCTTGTCAGAGATGGGTTATCAGACATTTTCTGAAGTATCCCGAAACCTCATCGAGCAAGGCATGGTGGCACCCATACAGCAACCTGAACCAAATCCGGGACAGTTCCTGGGCATGGTAGTGTCGCTGAGGATTGATCAGCACTGGGCATGGAATGGCTCAAAAATGACTTTCTATGACAGGGGGCTGCCCGACAGCTTAGCCTTCATAAAATACATGAAGAAGGAGGTCCCGGATTGGCTCTCGGATATCATCAGAGAGCATCCTTATCATAACAAAGTGGTGTTTCTGCCTCCGTGGAAAAAGATTTTTCGTCACGACAATGTCAGAAAAGAGCCATTTGAAGAGACCCTTCTGCTGCATCAGCTGTTGCTGGATGCTTACAGCTCACTTGGTTACCAGATTCTCGAATTACCGGAATGCCCGGTTAAGAAGAGGGCTGAATTGCTATTAGGTCTGCTTTAAGGCAAGCAAGCTCACCTGTTCACTATTGCGCAACAAAGTGATAGATGATGTATCCCTGCTGTAGCATGGGTGCACGACTGCTGAAGTTGAACCGGGTTCGCTGGGCGGCATCCCGGGCTGCATTTAAAAAACAGGGATCCCTGGTATCGGTTCCCCCTCCGTTGACCGTGGCAAGCTCAACCTTACCCCGCTGGCCAACCCGGATGTCAATCCTTACCGTTCCGCTTCCGGCGCATTTGTAAACCGGTATGTGCAGGTAACTGACCTTCCGGTCATCCAGCTTGTAATATATGTTGGTGGGACCCTCGTAAACCTGATCCTCCTCGAATTCCTGTGCCTTGAAAAAATCGAGCGGTTTAGTCTCCAGATCCGGTATTTCCCGGTCGTCGGGGTTCAGGTCGTTCTCTTCAACGATCTCCTTGACTGCATCTTTGATGCGCCCCTGAACAATCTGATCTACAGCGCGGTTTGACAGGCGATAGTTTTCATAGTCATCGTAGCGCTCAATGCGGTCCTCCTGCTGGCTGACCGCAATGTTCCTGGCCTGCCTGGCCGCAACCGCTTCTTCAACCTTCGGCTCCGGTTTCATCGCTTCGAGTTGCTGCAACTCCTCAATGGTCTTCAGATCAAAGTATATCCACGAATCATCCAGCCGGGTTGTTTTCCCTACATTGAAAATCATAAACAAAAGGATCACCAGGAGATGAAAAAGCAGGGTGCCAACCACCCCGTATTTCATGCGCATCATGGAGTGGCGCGAACGGTCTGAAAAGGGCATTATTTCAATGAGCCGGTCAATCCAGATCATCGGCTTCTCAAGCACATCACCCGTCCATATCAATATGCTTCTGACACTTTCCTTCATCAGTCCCAAAAATAGCGATTATCAGGATGCGGTTGAATTTATATTTTCACACCTTCGCTGTTGATAAAAGAGATGGAACTGGAAATTCTGCATAAAACCGATCGCCTGGTCGTGGTGAATAAACCGGCCGGACTTCTTGTTCACCGAACCAATCTTGAGCGGTCAGCTACCTTATTCATGCTGCAGATCCTTCGCAACCAGATCGGTCAAAGAGTGTATCCAATCCACCGGCTTGACAAGCCCACCTCAGGGGTGATTATCTTTGCCCTTGACCCCGACCATGCCCGCGAAATGAGCTTGCTTTTCGGCACTGATCAATTCACGAAGCGTTACTTAGCGGTTTTAAGGGGTTACTGCCCTGAGGAGGGAGTAATCGATTATCCCCTCGTTCCTGACCAGGGTGGGGAGGCCCGTGAAGCGGTGACCCGCTTTCGCAGATTGGCCATAGCAGAACTTCCATACCCCGTCGGTATCTTCAACACCGCCCGGTACAGTCTTGTCGAAGCCGAACCGGTAACCGGACGCCGGCACCAGATACGCAGGCACTTCAAGCACCTCCGCTATCCCATTCTCGGTGATACCCGTTTCGGAGACAGGCACCACAACCGCTTCCTTGGTCAGACCCTTGAAATACCTCTTATGATGCTGCATTCATGGCGAACGGAGTGGATAAACCCGCAAAATGGAGATAAAATAGTTATAAGCGCTGAACTTCCCGCCAAATGGGAGCGAATGATAGCTTTATGCAACTGGGAACCCATCATTCGCACTATATATTTGAAGTAACACTTTAAACAACAAAAGGGCCGCATCAACGCGGCCCTCTCGGTTTGGCTGGGATCAGTAGCGCCTGATCTGGTCTGAATCGTGGACCACGATTTCCGGTTTTCCCTCCCACATCTCGATCAGTCCGATCACCCATACGTGCTCTTCACTGAAGTACCATTTTGGACTGGCGTTGATCTGCTTGGCGAGGTGCCGGGGAATCACCACGGTCATATCGTGGTAGGGAAATGGGGCACCGATATACAGGATGTAGTTCTGATCTTCGGGCGAGTAATACACCTCATGAACCTTACCGTAAACCCGCTTGACTGATCCGGCATAATCCATGGCATCGTAGGCTGAAACATCTTCAATGTGCCTTCCGAAATCATATCTCCACTGCTCCCAGTGCGGGTAGTAGAACATGAAGCGGTGCAGCAGGGTGGGGGTCCAGATGACGTTGACATGAACCGGATGGCGATAGGGATATCTGATACGGCGCACTTCAAGAGCCAGCGGGCTAAAGTGGTAATGGTTGTGATGAATCACCCTGATCACCCTGCGATTCCTCCAATGGTTGTAGTCGTTGTACACCCGGATGAAATCCCTTGAGCGCCTCAGTTCATGATAATCGCGGTAGTTGAGTTCATGACGCCTGCTGGCAAATACCCGGTCGTTGTCGTGGCTGATCCGACGTCCATCGTCCATCACCAGTGTACTGCGCTCTTCGCGCATGGTCCTGGTTGCGGATGAGGATCCGCCTCTCGGCGTCTGGGTGGTTTCACGGCTTATTGCACTGCGCCCGGCATCGCGTTCGGCCACTGTGCGGGTCGCCGTACCTCGTCTCTCCGGTTCAACACTCCTTCTGACCGTCCCTTCACTCTTCACTGCGGATGAGCGATTGACCTGTCCCTGGGTCTTAACCGACTCTGACCTGTTAACAGGACCTGTACTTTTTCTCTCTGCCGACCGGTTCACGGTACCCGTCGATCTTTCAGCAGCTGACCTGCTGACCGCTCCGCTACTCTTCTGCTCAGCACTGCGGCTTACCGTACCCGAACTCTTTTTACTTTCCTGTGCTGAACGCGAGGAGGAGGAGACCGATCTCTGGGAACTACGCTCCGTGTTGCTTTTGGAGGAGGACTCCCTTGAAGTTCTGGTGGCTTGCGGAAAGGCTGCCAATCCGGCCATCAGGAGGATCGAGAGGAGGACATATTTTTTCATGACTTCTTGTTTTGGGTTAAACATCTGCCTTCATCAAGCAAATGGCTTGCCAAAACCATCGATCATGAATAAGGGACCGCTTTGGATTTGTAGTCGCGTCTTCTGGCTTTATAAGCGGGTTGATTTAAACCCTCCCTCCAGTACCCGCTGGTAGAAGAACCGGGCCGCAAAAAGGTCAAAAAGGGCCATTCCGACCGTCTTAAAGAGTGAGCCGCCGGAAAAATCACCAGGATCCCCAGAGGTCATCAGGTGCCCCAGTCCCACAACCTGTTCAGGCTTAAGAATTCCCATCCGGATGGGGTCGATCAGGTCGCCCGACTCCTCCAGCGCCAGTTCTGTGTCTACCACCACGCGGTCGTGCAGGGTGAAGAGGCGGTCGGGAATCTCACGCATCTCCGGCTTATAGGATCCTATCGCAACCACATGCTTATCTTTCAGCATTTCAGCGTCATCTGGTAAAACAGGGCTTTTTGCATTGGTTGCCAGGATGATGATCTCTGAGGATTTTAGCATGTCGCCTGCCGTTGCGGCACTCCTGAACTCAACATCTGGCAGGAGCGGACGCAGACAGGCGATGAAGGGATCGATCCTCTCCTGGATCTGGTCGTATATGATCACCCGGGTGATCGGGCGAACGGCGCAGGTGAACAATACCTGTTGCAGTCCCTGCACCCCTGCACCCGCCAGTCCCATTGAAGTGCTTCCCTTGGGACTTAAAAACCTGATTCCGGCCGCTGATACAGCTGCGGTACGAAGTGCAGTAAGTTTGGCTCCGTTGAGCAACGCCAGCGGGGTTCCGGTATGGCGGTCATTCAGCATGACAGCTCCCTGTAGTACCGGAAGCAGGGATTTCGGATTATCCGGATAGAGTGACACCAGCTTGGTGGCAAAGTAATCCCCGCAAACCGCAGGCATCAGCAGAAGGGTGTTTTGATCGAAATCCAGATGCATCCGCTCGGGCATGATGAAATCACCGCCCGAATACTTAATCATGGCCTCCTGCATAGCATCGGTCAGCAGGCGGCAATCATTCAACCTGACCAGATCCTCTTCATTGATGATATACATAATAGTCTGTTTGGATTATTTCCTTGCTATAACTGTTTAAGCTTGCGGTTCAGTTCCTCCTCCAGGGCGAGGGCGGTGGGGGTGACCGACAGCCCTCCTAGAGCGGTGCAGCGCAGGGTGTGCGGCATCGCCTTTCCGACCTCCAGCATGGTCTTGATCGCTTCATTGAGTGGAATCACCGGGTCAATGCCACCGAGAGCCATGTTGGCCGAGGTAACTGCATTTGCTGTGGCCTGAGCGTTCCGGCCCAGACAAGGTATTTCAACTCTGTTTGCAACCGGATCGCAGATCAGTCCCAGTACATTCTGCAGGGCCATCGAAGCCGCTCCCAGGGCCTGCCAGGCATTGCCGCCCATCATCTCAACCAGTCCCGCGGCCCCCATTGAAGCACCGGCGCCTGTTTCAGCCTGACATCCGGCAACCTCGGCAGCAAAGGTGGCGTCCATCGCTATGAACAAGCCAACGAGTCCCGCCGACCAAAATCCTTTTAGAAGATCATCATCACCCATTCCTGCATGATCAGCCATACCAATGAGGCATCCGGGGAGTCCGCCGGCTGCACCGGCGGTGGGTGCCGCAATGACCACCCCCATACTGCTTTTCGTCTCCATGATCGCGGTTGAGTATTGGATCATCCTGTTCAGGGGACCCGCCTCGATCAGTTTGTTGCTCTTGCGGGCCGCTTCAAATCCCGGCGATTGCGAGCCAATCAGACGGTTGGCGTAGGTCGTGCCTCTTAAGCCGGTGGCAATGGCTTCGCGCCAGATTCTGATCAGGTCGAGCATCATAGCATCGAGATGATTTGCAGGTATCCCTGAGCGTGCCGACTCGTACTCACGGGCCAGCTCTGCGGCGCTGCGCACCGAAAGATCCTTAAACCGCAGCAATTCAGCTGCGTTGGTGAACGGAAGTGGCTTGCCCGACCATGACTCAACCGGCATCACCGGGTTGATGATGCGCTTCACACCCATGCTTTCGACCTCCAGGAGATGATCGCCCAGATATTGAACCTGACGGCCATTGATTTCGGTGAAAACCATCATCCCGCCTCCGGTTGAGAGTGCGGTGGCAGTGACAACCTGCTCACCAAGGGTGATTCTGCAGCGATAGGTATTGGGATGTGTCGCCGGATATTCTGTGATCACGAATTCAAGTTCGAGCCCGGATTCTTTTGCAAGTTTTAATGAATCCGGCATCCGGGGATCGGTCATCTCTATGTCAAGCAGTCCTGCTGCCAAACCAATGTCTGAACCCTGTGTCTGATAGGTGGTGGCCAATGATCCTCCCGGATGAAACTCAAATCGGGCATGATCCGGAGTGGCACCCACCAGGTCGCGCAGGATCCTTCCGATCCGGTGCGAACCTGCCGTATGTGAACTGGAGGGACCGCGCATCACCGGTCCCAGTACATCGTTGAAAATCGAACAGATATAGCTCATAAAGGGATGTTAAAACGCTTTGGGATATAATAATAGTTAAAAAGCCTCATACTGCGGAAGCCGCTTCTTGCCCGAAAAAGATATTATTTTAACTTCATCCGCATGAAAATCTCAACCATCACCCTGATCCTGGCAGCCTGTTGTCTCTCATCCTGCACGTCAGCTTCTGACACACCATCAGATAAGGCCATATCGCTCTTCATGGCCGGTGATGCAAGTTATGCCTGTTATCGTATACCGGCCATCGTTAAATCTGGCAAGAATACCCTGCTGGCATTTGCCGAAGCCAGAAAACTAAGTTGCTCTGACACAGGCGACATCGACCTGGTGCTCAGAAGGTCTCCCAACGGAGGAAAAAGCTGGGAGCCGATGCAGGTTGTCTGGGATGCCGGCGATGATGTGGCCGGAAACCCGGCCCCGGTCGTTGACCTTGAAACCGGAACCATTTTTCTTTTATCTACATGGAACATGGGAGTGGATCATGAATCCCGTATCATCCAGCAGACCAGCCAGGATACCCGTCGCATCTTTGTCATGAAGTCAGACGACCACGGTAAATCGTGGAGCGGTCCGAGGGAGATCACCGGTGATGTAAAACAAGCCGACTGGACCTGGTATGCAACAGGACCGGTGCACGGCATACAGCTCATCAGGGAGCCTTACAGGGGACGGCTCGTGGTTCCCTGTGACCACATTGAAGCCGGCACACAACACTATTTCAGCCACGTCATCTATTCAGACGACCATGGTGCCACCTGGAAACTGGGCGGTACAACACCTCAACACCAAGTGAATGAGTGCACGGTGGCTGAGCTTGCCGACGGAACCCTGATGCTCAACATGCGCAATTATGACCGAAACATGAAAAACCGGAAGGTCAGTTTCTCCCGCGACGGCGGAATGACATGGTCTGACATAAGGGATGACCCTGGTCTTCCAGAACCAATCTGCCAGGCCAGCCTGCTGGCAGTTGAGTCTGAAAGGAATAAACTGACCCTCTTTTTTCTGAATCCTGCTGATTCATCCCAAAGAACCAGAATGACGCTCAAGCGCAGCGATGACAATGGCGAAAGCTGGACGATCGATAGGGTTCTGCACGACGGACCCGCAGCCTATTCCGATCTGGTGCAGATCACCCGCAATACACTCGGCTGCATGTATGAAGGGGGAGAGAAATCTGCCTACGAAGGGATCTGGTTCATAAAAACCGACCTTCGCTGAAAAATTGATCAGCGAAGCAGGCTGGCTATCTGGTCTTTCAGGGATTCAAACTCCTTTTCATCAAACAGCCTGGTGAGAAAAACAATCCTGCCGTTTTTATCAATCAGCACGTTACGTGTTACGCCTGCTTTGGGGTGTGCAAAGAGCCTGAAAATCGATTCATCCTCATCCAGCGCAAGGGGATAGGTGATTTTCATCGCCCTGGCAAAATCTGCAACCGTTTGCAGGGGCTCCCCACGATCAATGCCAAACAGGGCAAAATCCTTGTTCTTATGAATCTTCCATATCTCCTCCTCGATGTGTGGCATCTCTTTCCGGCACACCCCGCACCAGCTTGCGGTAAACTGCAGCATGACCACCTTTCCTCTGAGTTCCTTAAGGGCAACTGAAGATCCATCGGTCATTTTCAGGATAAAATCAGGGGCCACATCTCCCACCTTGACCAGGTAACCGCGATCGTCACCCTCCTGAGCAGCAGCATATAACGGTAAAGCAAGGATCACAACAAGCAGCATTGAACGAATCATAATCACAAATTTGCCTGCTAAGGTAAATTCTTTGTTGAAAGTAACAATCGTTACAAAGCTTGACATCGCGACCGGTTACCTTTGGGCTTATGAAGCGAAAAGCAGATTGGATCCCGGTATTGCTGGTCCCGCTGTTGACCTGGTTACTGCTTGCTCCTGTGCAGATTGCGGTCGACGAACCCCTGCTCTTATTTGAAAGGCTCGTAAAGGGTGGGGGATGGGTCCAGATTTTTTTGCTCTCGGTATTTGGCCTCTTCGTAATTCGTCAACTGCTCGATCCCAGCAAAGTGCCTTTGTGGAGAAAAAGGATCTGGCTCATTTTCAGCGTCTATTTCTTTTTGCAGTTTGCCATCGGACTGTTCATTGACCAGCGTTTTCTTATGACCGGGAAGCTTCACATCCCGGTACCATTCATGATTGCAGCGGGACCGATTTACCGGATGCAGTTCTCGGTGATGACGCTGATTTTTATTTCAACCATCATCCTCAGCGGTCCTGCCTGGTGCAGCCACTTCT
>CAYGOU010000096.1:677-10236 GCA_964351455.1 uncultured Porphyromonadaceae bacterium | reverse complement strand
GTCTTGAACGAACATCAAAGCTTCTTTGAGAATCCATCGTAACTTGTTCTGGATCTATCCTGACATCCGGAATATGAATCGTTTTACCCGTTTTAAAGACAGTTCCCGGGTGACGCTCCATCGCAGTGCTTTCGGCATTCAGACGCTCCTCTTCGTTGAAACCTTTGGCATAAAATAAACGAAGAATCTTCGCCGCAGGATCGAAAAAATATACACCGGTATACTCAATATCGATGACCCTTTCAATGAACTGTTCAACTTCGGTTGCAAGTCCCTGAACAGACTCCACCTGTAGCAATCTGCTGGTGAAATCACCGAGCTGGCTGAATAATTCGGAGGTTTTCAGGTCCTGCATGGAGTTGCCTATTTCAATAGTTCCAGGGCAGCCTGAGCGCAAATCTCGTCCTGCCGGTAGTGTCCTCCGCTGATCCCTATGGAGCCAACCATCTGGCCCTCTGAAACAATCGGAAAGCCACCCCCCAACAGCATAAAATCTGAAAAATTACCGACTCCTTCCCTGAGAATGGGGTCATCTTTGATAAAATCGAACCAGGGCTGTCCGGATGGCAAACCCAGGCCTACAGCTGTCACAGCCTTTTTACGTGATGCATCAACAGAAATCAGTGGAGCACCGTCCATTCTTGCGAAGGCCTTGACCACCCCGCTTTCGTCAAGGATGGTTACCGAAATCAGAATTCCAATTTCTGAAGCCTTATGCATGGCTGTCCTGGCCATGTTCAGGGCCGTTTCAATGGTGATGGTTTTTTTTGTAAAGGTGTTCATTAGGTGTGGTGGTTTATATTGCAGAAAAGTAACAAAAAGAAACAGGTTTTTGTTTTTTGGCGACATAAAAAGGGACGGCCAAATGGCCGTCCCCTTTTTATAGTCTTATCTTATTGATCAGGGGTCAACGATGATGAATACGGTCTGAATGATGTTGCCGTTGTTCACAAAGGTTACGGCTCCCCAGCCACCGGGAAGGGGCTGATATCCGTCGCCATTCAGAACGGCAGCATTGTACATGTTAAGTCCGATCTGGGTGGCTGCCGGTACCAGGGCAATTCCGCTTCCGTAGGCTGCACCGTTCCATACTCCGGCCTCTAGGCTCCAGATGGCGTGCTGCAGATCGTACCAGTTGTATCCTGGAAAGTCTTCAAGGTTGTTGATCAGCCAGTTTACGCGATCCCACTGCAACGACTGCATGAAGGGAGGCAGGTTGCCAGGGTTGAGCGAACTGAAGATCTCAACATTATAGGTGGTGTTCACGTTGATGACCACATCCCTGTTGAAGCAGAAGCCGTCCATTAATACACCGCTGAAGAAATCATAGCCGCTGCCCGGGAAAGTTACGTTAAGATCCAGGTAGCCGGTTCTGGGTTCGCCAGGTATGGTTGCAATCAGGGTTCCGCTTGAGGGCAGGTTGATGTAGGGAGCAAAAGCCAGGTCAGCTTCAATGGCATTGCAGTTGCCAAGAACGAAATCATATACTCCGTCTTCGCCAGGTCCTACGCCGTGCTGAGTCTCAATTTGTCCGTTATCGGTAAAGGTCCAGCTTCCGAAATAGGTCATTTCGAAGTCACTGCCGACTTTCACCAGAATGTAAACCTTCAGTTCGAAGTTGTCAACAACTCCGGGACGGTCAACAAAAGTTACCCCCAGTGGTCCGGGTTCGGTTTGTCCAAGGTTGGTAAAGGTTCCGGTCAGTTCGTCGTTGCGGTAAACCTCAATGGTGAAGATGGCCGGCATGTCAACGGCAAGTCCGTTGGCCTCATAGGCCGATCCTTCATACTGCAGGAAGTTCTTGGTGCAGAAGTCGCCAAAGAACCACATCTTGCGAAGGGTGTATTCAGATATTCTGAACCACACAAAACCAAACTCTTCGTAACTGGTCTCTTCATAGCAAAGAATCTCGACCAGAATTTCGGCCTTGGTGAAGGCATTTACCGTAAAATAGATCGGGAGGGGATTAGAAAGAAGCAGACCATAGGTGCTTCCTTCATGAGGTGCAGCATTGACAACAATGTCATCGCCTGTGTCGTTGACAGTTCCGTTGTTGAACATCAAAACAAACTCTTGCAGAACGAAGCTGCCGGCCTTCAGTTTAATGGCCTGGGTGTACATGACACCATTCACCCAAAAAACAGAAGGATAGAAGGTCTGTGTTTCAACACCGTCATAAATAACCACCATGGCATAGTCAGCCTGGGGATTTGAGCAACTGAAGGGGTCGTCGCTTTTCAGCGGAGCACCACCTCCATCAAAGGTACTTGAAAAGATCACCTCCTGGAGAGCATTCGGATCATTGCCCGGATTCTCCTTGGTGCAGCTGCTCAGGATCAGAGCGGCCAGGATCGGAAGAAAGAATAACTTTTTCATGATTAATTAATTTTCGTGTTTAAAGTTTTTTCAATTTCACTGTTGACGTAGACAATCAACTGCTGTGCCAAACTTTCTAACTTACTGATTTTGTGTTTTTTATGTCAATCCTGAGATTAAGGATTTATCTTAAATCCGGAATTATTTCCAGCGTAAGAATCTAATTCTTGATGCAGCGGACCGAGAATCCTGCCGATTTGGTAAAGGTTGAGCGGTAAACTCCGTCGTTGAAATAGTAGAGGCTGCGGTAAACAGGACGGTCATCAACGACGTCAGCGGTCCAGTATGCTGCGAACATTCCTTCGTATTTGAAAGGTCCGCCTTTTGCCCTGTATCCTGAAGGTCTGGCATCGAAGCGAGAGGAGTTGTCACCATTACCATCATCAGACCAGCCTGATGTTGATTTAAGGCGCGTCCCGATCTCGCCCGACATTCTGAATCTTTCGCGGTCAAGGTCATCGGGAGTCATTCCGAGTGCCTGTTCAAGCCGCTTCAACTCCTCATCTGTAGGCAGGTGCCAGCCATCGGGACAGGAAGACTGGGCGGCTATATGGTTGTAGAGAACGCCGTATCGCTGATACTCCGATCTGGATTTGGCTTCTGAAACCTGAAAACCATTATAACCATACACATAATAATACGGATCGATTTGGCTTCCCGATGCCGGAGGTGATACTGAAGGAAGCCAGGCAAGGTTCTCTGCCATCCATTCCTGCCCACCTATCATAATGGTCTTGTACCGTTTTCCATCCCTGGGATCGACGAAGGTACCCGACAAATCATCTTCATGCTCCGCTTGTGTTAAAAACGAAACCTCATTTCCATAAACCGTTCCTGCACCGTTGATGGCATACGCCCTCACCCTGTAAGTTGTACCAGGTAATAATCCCCCTATCGTTGTCGAAAAACTGCCTGTTCCTGCACCTGCCTTTACCGATGAATCGCTCAGGTCAGGTGAGGGTTGTGTACTCCAGCAGAATCCACGCTCCGTAACAGGCAAGCCCCCATCGTATAGCACAATTCCGGAAACGGCGGCAGCATGGAGCCCAATTCCGGATGCCGGAACTTCTGAGGTACTAACCGAAGGAACAGAGGCCGGAAGTCCGTCAATCTTTAGAATTGCAACACCCTTTGTTCCACTGGCAACAAAGAGGTAATTCTCTTTAGACTCAACATAATTAACGCTTGAACCCAGGTCGAGGAACCCAAGCAATTCAAGGGATCCGTCTGAAAGGGTTCTGGCCACATACACTCCGGCGGCTCCATTGGCTATAAAAACATAGCCGGCTGCATTTACTGAAACCCCATTGGTTACGTAATCATCCGGGTTGCCTCCTGCTGCCGGTTCCGGAGCCGGCATCCTGAAAACCTCCTCACCCTTTGCAAGATCAATCACACCAAGACCTCCGTCGCCCAGCGCGGCATATGCGTATCCGTTTCCCACCCTGACAATGTTTTTGGTGCCTGAAAGATTGATCCCTCCAAGATTGATGGTTCGCGGCAATGAAGGAATTCCTGTCACGAGCCTGCCAGGCTGACCCAGCAGTGCAACATACTGATTGGTCAAAGGATCCCAGGCAACAGACCGGGCATCATCAAGCGAACCTCCGTAAGCAACATTGTCGCTTCTGGAAGGATCGATGCTATAGAACCCACCGGATGTTCCGGTCACTAGACCAAGGCGGTTTACATCGGTGGCCACATATCCCTGAAGCAGGCTGGTAACCGGGTTCAAATCGGGCAATCCCTGCTGGTCAATCTCAAAAACCTGAAGAATGGCACTTCGCCCTATCTGGTCGGGTATTGAGGTCCCGGCAAGCATCATCCGTGTTCGCCCTGAAAGCGGGTCATCATATATATCAATGGAGCTGTACTCCTTATCATCTGTTCCGTAGGGATGCAACTTCGGATCCGCAGGATTGCTGAAGTCGATCACTTCAAAGCCACCCCTGACCGGATCTCCCGCGGTATTGTACGAGAGGTAAAGGCGCCCGTTGTGCCAGGCAATATGCGAGGCCTGAACCAAATGGCCATCCACCGTGGGGCCCTCCAACAAATATTCGAGTGTAAATAAAAGATCATCGCCCGATGCTCCCTTGCTGCCTTTCAAAACTCTCAGGGATATTGGTTCAGCCAGATGCACAAGTCTCCCCTCCTGCAGGCCCTGCTGCTCAAGATCAATAAAGCGGGAGTAGTTCCTGTCGGGCACCTCCTCTGGTGTACACCGAACCAGAAGCAATAGAACCAGCAATGGTGCCAACCACACCAGGAGACGTCCGATTATATTTCTAACGCTTAATATCATAGTCGTTGGCACAGATATGCCATTCCTTAAGGAATTGGAGCAAAAAACATTCCCCTTATCCTTTGCCTATGATATTCAGCGTATTAGAGAATAATACAAACCAACCTTCTTTCCAATTTCCGGAATATCGTCCCTCTGCAGGAATCACCAACAACCCAAAGAGTTTTTATAAGGAAATGCAAAAAGGTTACGTCAGAAGCCATATGGGCACCTGACGTAACCTCGACACCATAAACCCCAATACTGAAAGAAAGCCCCGGGTGAATCCCGGTCAGTCTGATTCGGTCATAACCTTGACCTGCTTCCTCCGGTCTGGATTCAGCCGGATCCGGGCAGTTTCATCCACCATGAGAAACCCCTTGTCGCGAAGCGAAAAAATCTTACGCAGACCGATGTTTTGAGACAATCTGAGGCTTTTGATGATATCCCCGGGGTAGGAACGGCCCCTGTGGAGCACATTTTTGAGGATTCTGCGGTCAATCGGTGACAACAGGTATCGCCTCGACCAAATCCAGAACCACCTTAATCTTTTTGATAGCATAAAGTTGAGTTTTAAAGTTTTCTTATCTGTGGTTCACTCCGGTAAATGAACCTTTTTCAATATACAAAAAACGGGCCACTCTGGCAAAGCAAAGTCACAAAAATTTGACAAATACGTTGTCTGAATTGAGCGTTACGCTCCATCAGGAATTAACGCACCAGCTTTTTCTCCAGATCTTCGAGTGATACGTTGCGGGTTTCAGGCATCAGCCTCCAAACAAAAACGAGTTGAAGAAGCATCATAAAGAAGAAGAAAAGAAAAATTGGCCCACCAGAGAATTTATTGACAAACCATGGAAAGGCATTGGTCATCGCTGCTGCCATGATCCAATGGGTAAAGCTTCCGAGCGACTGCCCGGCAGCCCTGACCCTGTTTGGAAAAATCTCCGATATGAAAACCCAGATAACTGCCCCCTGCGACAGAGCAAAAAAAGCGATGTAAATAAACAGCAGGTAGGGTACCGTATGAAAGATCTCCAGAAAAAAGGCCCGTGCAATCAGTCCCAGCGCCAGAATCAGTCCTACAGATCCGAAATACATCAGGCTCTTTCGACCATATCGGTCGATAACTGCCATTCCCACCAGGGTGAACATCATATTAATGAAACCCACTCCCACTGTTGAAAGCAAGGCAGAATCACGGGCGATCCCGGTAAGATCAAAAATGCGTGGAGAATAGTAAATGATGGCATTGATCCCTGTCAGTTGATTGAACAGGGCAAAAAGAATGGCCAGGGTTACCGGAAATGAATACCGTCCTGAAAAGAGTTCGAGACTAAACCTCTTTTTCGGGACATCACCGCGGTGCTCAAGAATGGCCCGGATCGTTTCTTCGGCACTCTCATGATTGATCATCTGAATGATACTCCTGGCCTTGTCAACCAGGTTTCTTTTGATGATGAGCCAGCGCGGACTCTCCGGAACACCGAGCATGAAAAGCAGGAACAGTAATGCCGGAAAGGTTTCAACCCCCAGCATCCATCTCCAGCTCTGTTCTCCTCCTGAACCAATCAGCCAGTTAGAAAGATAGGCTATAAAAATCCCGAGTACGATATTCAGCTGAAAAAGGATCACCAGCCTACCCCTCCGCTTAGGCGGGGCCAGTTCAGAGATGTATACCGGAGCAACTACCGATGAAGCCCCGACACCCACTCCACCGATGAATCGAAAAAACATGAATGACCATACTTCAGGAGCCAGGGCCGAACCAACCGCACTAACCAGATAGAGAGCGGCCACTGCAACCAGGGTGAGGCGACGCCCCCAGGCATCGGCCGGAAAGCCTCCGAGTAGGGCGCCAAGCACTGTTCCGTAAAGAGCTATGGCCATAGCGAGGCCATGCTTTACGTCGTTCAGCCCCCATAACCGCTGAATCGATTGCTCAGCGCCTGAAATGACCGCAGTGTCGAAACCAAACAAAAAACCACCCAATGCAATGGCGATCGACCACCACACAACCCTGTTTCTGCCTTTCATCGATATCTGTCAATTGATTACCTGAACCCTGGATGCCAACACACCCTCTGTTGAAACCAGCCTGATGATATACTGTCCCGCACCTGCCTTTGGCTGCCACTGAAACCGATTCTCTCCCTGCATGAAGAGCCCCTCGCGGATCACCTCAATAACCCTGCCGCTCATATCCATCACCAGCAAAGTCCCCTCCGAGGCCGTTCTCAGATTAAAAACTATATCGACCGTTTCACGGGCGGGATTTGGAAACACCTTCAGCATAAACTCCCGGTAAGCCAGATCACCTGTACCGGAAGAGGCCTTAAGCGGTATCCTGTACATGGATCGTCCAAAAGTTGCCGCCAAGAGGGTCCGTGTTGGCCGGTGCAGGTTGATTTCGAGCACAGGCACCGTTGGCATCCCGGATCCGAAAACTTCCCAGACCCCACCGCCATCCATCGTAACAAACACTCCATCATCGGTTGCAATGTACAGGGTACCCGGGAAATCCGGGTCCGCCACGAGGCAGTTCACAGGCAGATCGGGCAGATTCCCTGAAATATCTTCCCAGGTCTCACCATAATTGACAGTTTTAAAAACATGTGGCTGATAATCATAGTGATAAATCCCCGAATATGAAACATAGGCAGACCCGGCATCAAAAGGATCTGCCGTAATCCAGGTAACCCACCTCTCCGGCAGGAGATCTGAAACCCTGGTCCAGTTCATTCCCGAACCTCCGTTAATGGAAACCCATACGTTTCCGTCATCCGTACCGGCCCATATCACCTTGCTGTCAACCGGTGAAACCGCAAGCGAAGTGAGGGTCCCGTAGTTCCACTCCTGCTCCCCGTTGGTAAGGTCATCGCTGATGCGCGACCAGCTGACCGCCCGGTTGGTTGATTTCCACACCTGCTGCGATCCGATGTATAATATTTTGGGATCTTTGGGGTCAAGCACATAGGGTGTCTTCCAGTTCCAGCGATTTGAGCCGGTTATACCGTTCTTCCCTCCCTGAAAACTGCTGCCCCCGTTGGTAGACCGGCCAAATCCGCCCCTTTGCGAGGAGGCATAAACATAACGGTCGTCGCTTGGGTCAACCCTGATCACAAAACCATCCCCCCCATAAATGGTTTGCCAGTCGTACGTTTCACCGGTCAGCGTTCGAACCGTTCCGTTGTCCTGGGTCCCTCCCATTTTCTGCTCCGGACGCTGATAATTAACCTCGCAGGTATAAAACTGGGTTATGGGCAGTGAATTGACAAATTTATTGGTGGTGGTGCCGTCGGTTGACAAATATACTCCGCCATCGTTGCCTGTGACTACAAAATCTGGATTGAGCGGATGGGAATATACCCCGTGCTGGTCGACATGCAGTCCCGGCACCCTCCTCCACGACCTACCACCATCAACCGACTTGTGCAGATCAAAATCAACAGACCAGACGATGTCAGGATTGGTGGGATGAATCTGAACCTTTCCAAACCACCAGTAATAAGTGGTCTGATTCAGGTTGGCACCCAGGGCCGTCCAGCTGCTGCCACCATCTATGGTTTTGTATGCATCCTTCCAGGTTCCGTCGTCATTCGCATAAACCGCATACAGCACATTGGGATGCGACATCGAAATATCAATCCCGATCCGGCCAAGATTATTATTGGGCAATCCCTGGGTCAGATGGGTCCACGAGTCACCCCCGTCGGTTGAGCGGTAAATTCCGCTTGTAGGACCTCCGTAGGTGCGTCGGTGAACAAAACGGACGCGCTCCCACATGGCCGCGTAAATGATGTTTGGATTTTGAGGATTGATGCACAGATCAATGGCCCCGGTCGAATCTGAAATGAAGAGCACATTCTCCCAGGTGGTTCCGCCATCGAGGGTACGGAAAACACCCCTTTGAGGATTTTTTGCGAATAGGTTTCCCATTGCCGCAACAAAGACCCTGTCAGCATTGGTGGGATCCACCTCAACCCGGCCAATTCCTCCGGCATTCTCGAGTCCCGAATGACTCCAGTTCTCTCCCCCGTCGATCGATTTGAAGACACCGTATCCATCGTAGGTGATCGATCCCTGGCCCCCGTTTGGCTCTCCGGTTCCCAGGTAAAGTATATTCTTGTTGGTTCTGGCAATGCCCATATCCCCGGTTGATAGGGTGTATTCGTTCTCAAAGATCTGGGTCCATATCTTACCCTGGTCGGTCGACTTATACACTCCGCCCGATGCGGCACAGGCATAGATGGTCTGAAGATCTTCAGGGTGCATCTCAACATCGGTGATCCTGCCTCCAATATTATAGGGACCTACCATCTCCCACTCCTCCTCTCCTGATTTACTGCGCAGGGCATCCCTGCGAATCGAAACCGACTGCTGCCTGTAGCGTTCGTAGGCATCAGGATTGATATCACCATGGGGGTATAGCCGCTGAAGCATCATCCAGTCGGTGGGCTTCATGGATGCCCATCGGTTATTGGCATTTTCAACATCCGGAGATTTCCTGCCTATCAAAACCGCAAGCAGCACAACCAGCATTCCGGCACCCAACAGAACCGGCACTAAAATTCTCAATTTACGCCCCATAAGTAACTGATTATTGTATAGTTGAACGAGAAACGGTAAACATATAAAAAAAAGGGCAATGTTCTTTTAAATTTTCCGTTTTCACTCCAACCTGAAACCTCTCCCCCATGAATGAACCCGCCGCCATTCTGGCATCAACTTTTATCAACAACACCCGCCGGCACATCTTCCTGACCGGAAGGGCCGGAACCGGCAAGACCACCTTTCTGCGCAGCATCTCCTCTCAAACCCACAAGAATACCGTTGTAGCAGCCCCAACCGGAATCGCTGCCATCAATGCAGGAGGCGTCACGCTTCATTCTCTATTCC
>CAYGOU010000096.1:0-667 GCA_964351455.1 uncultured Porphyromonadaceae bacterium | reverse complement strand
TTTTCTACAAATTCTTCATTAATTTCCAAATCGGTTTCATTCTCTATTCCAGCTGCCCTTCGGATCCTTCATTCCCTCACCAAAATTGCCGGATGAGGCCTCGTCGCATCTTCAGATTAACAATCCCGCGACGCTTATCCAGTCGCTTCAAATGCATGCCACCAGGCGAAATCTGCTCAGGCGGCTTGAATTGCTGATCATCGATGAGGTGAGCATGCTCCGCGCCGACCTGCTCGATGCCATCGATGTCATCCTGAGACATGTCAGAAGATCACGCCATCAGCCTTTCGGTGGCGTGCAGATTCTTTTCATCGGGGATCTTTATCAGCTCCCCCCTGTGGTCAGGGACGAGGAGTGGGGAATCCTCAAGAACTACTATCCCAGCCTCTTTTTCTTTGAGGCGAAAGCACTTGAAAATGAAACCCCGCTTCTGCTTGAGCTTGATAAGATCTACAGGCAGTCTGACCAGGAGTTCATCGGCATCCTGAATCACTTCAGGGATGAACAAGTTACCAGTGAAGACATCCTGAAGCTTAACAGCCGTTACCTTCCCGGCTTCGACCCCGAAACCAGCGAAGCCTACATCCACCTCACCACCCACAATCGCAAAGCCGATCGGATCAACCTCGACCGGCTCAGCCGGATTAAAGGCAATTCATTCTTTTAC
>CAYGOU010000095.1:0-10372 GCA_964351455.1 uncultured Porphyromonadaceae bacterium | reverse complement strand
GTGCCCTACAGCGCGGAGTCGTCAACAAATGTCATCTATGCCCTGACGGCAGCGTTCATTCTCGGATTCTCATCCATACTGACCGGACTGAATTTCATTGTCACCATCCACCGGATGCGGGCACCCGGAATGACCTGGTTCAAGATGCCTCTCTTTCCCTGGTCTCTCTATGCCACCGCATGGATCCAGCTGCTGGCAACCCCCATCGTGGGGATCACGCTGCTGATGGTTATTGCCGAAAGGGTGATGCAGATCGGATTCTTTGATCCGGCCCTTGGCGGAGACCCGGTGCTTTTTCAGCATCTGTTCTGGATCTACTCGCACCCGGCCGTATACATCATGATCCTGCCTGCCATGGGGGTGGTCACCGAAATCTTCCCAACCTTCAGCCAGAAACCTGTTTTCGGATACGGAGCCATTGTCATTTCGAGTCTCGCCATCGCCTTTGTTGGATATTTTGTGTGGGGCCACCACATGTTCACCACCGGGATCTCTTACTGGTCGCGGTGGTTCTTCTCCTTCCTGACTTTCATCGTTGCGGTTCCCAGCGCCATTAAGGTTTTTAACTGGATCAGCACGATGTACGGGGGATCCATTGATCTCAAGCCGCCGTTGCTCTATGCCATATCCTTTATCTTTCTCTTTATGATCGGCGGGTTTACAGGACTGACCCTCGGATCCCTGGCTCCCAACATCCAGCTTCATGACACCACCTTTGTAGTGGCGCATTTTCATTACATCATATTCGGGGGCATGGGCTTTGCCTTTCTGGCTGCCATCCATTATTGGTTCCCGAAGATTTATGGCCGGATGTATAACAACCGGTGGGCAAACATCTCCTGGGGATTCCTTTTTGCAGGTTTTAACCTGCTCTATTTCCCGCAGTTCATCATCGGAATCCAGGGAATGCCAAGAAGGTATTTCGACTACCTGCCACAGTTCCAATACGGACACCTGCTCTCGCTTATCGGTGCCATCATTCTGATCGCAGGACTGGTCATGGCGACCGTTAACCTGATCCATGCCAGGAGAAAGGGAGCGATCGCCCCGGCGAATCCCTGGAAAGGGGTAACCCTGGAGTGGCAGATCCCGTCGCCCCCGCCGCTCGAGAATTTCGAGGAGATCCCAACCATTACCCGTAAACCCTATTTCTTTGGCAAAAATGACTGAACATTCACACAGCGAACACCATGACTATCATGGCTCCAAGATGGGGATGTGGCTCTTCATCTTCACCGAACTCTTTCTGTTCGGCGGACTCTTTCTTGTTTATGCAATCTTCAGGGCCAAGTACACCGAAGATTTTCATGCCGCAGCATTAGAGCTCAACACCTTCATCGGGACCGTCAACACTGTGGTGCTGCTTATCAGCAGTATGACCGTAGCCATGTCGATCACCGCCATCCAGAAAGGCGAAAAAGGGCGCGCCATCCGGCTGCTCCTGGCAACCATCTTTCTGGCCCTGATATTCATGGTCAACAAATACTTTGAATGGGGACACAAGATTGAATACCATATCTACCCGGGATCTCCGGTGCTGGCCAACATGCCCAAGGGGGAGCTGCTTTTCTTCGGGCTTTATTACATGATGACAGGACTGCATGCGCTGCACGTGCTGGTGGGAATGGTGCTGCTGGCGGTGACCATCCGGCAGATATCAAAAAACAAGATCAGGTCAGACCACTACTCGCTGCATGAAAACAGCGGCCTTTACTGGCACCTGGTCGACTTCATATGGATATTCCTCTTCCCCCTCCTCTACCTTGTCACTTAACCCTTAACCCTTAACCCTTAAACCTGCAACCTGCAACCTGCAACCTGCAACCTGCAACCAGTAACAAGTAACCCGCTCACCATGGAAAAACACCATATCTCATCCTACTTCTCACACGGCACCGTATTGGTTGCCCTCCTGGTACTGACCGCCATCACGGTGCTGGTCGCCGAACTTCACCTGGGAGCCATCTCCGTAGGAGTGGCCCTCCTGGTAGCCTCCGTGAAGGGTACCATCGTACTCACCTACTTCATGCATCTCAAGTATGAAAGTCTCTTTTACAAGATCATGGTTGCCGGGGTGCTGGTGGTATACATCCTGGTCATCATATTTACATTTTTTGATTACATGTTCCGGTAAACCGATATTCTAAAGATTATGTTGTTTGAAGGTGCATCCAATTTAGCAGCCGGCGTCGACCGGGCCTTGATCTTCATCTTTGTGGTGGCGGGTATCTTCATTGTCGGGATCACCGCATTCATGATCTGGACCGTCATCCGTTTCAACCGGAAGAAAAACCAACCTGCCCGGCAGTTTACGGGGAACACCCTGGCTGAAGTGATCTGGACCGTCGTACCGTTCATCATCGTCATGATCATGTTCTATGTGGGGTGGAAGGGCTTTGCCCCCATGCGCAAACCTCCGGCCGACGCCATGCGCATCACCGCCATCGGCAGGATGTGGGAATGGGAATTCGATTACGGAAACGGTAAGAAAGCCAAAGAGCTGGTGGTGCCGGTCAATAAACCGGTCAGGCTCGACCTGGTCTCTGAGGATGTCAACCACAGCCTTTTCATTCCCGCTTTCCGCGTCAAAGAGGATGTCATTCCCGGTTACGATAACTACTTGTGGTTCAGTGCAACCTATATTGGTAATTATGAGATTCTTTGCACTGAGTACTGCGGACTGCTCCACTCTGCGATGATCGCAACCTCGAGGGTGGTAACCGAAGAAGATTTCATCGCCTGGCTCGATTCACTTCCGGTAACCGGTGACATACCCGATCCGGAAGGGTTGGTACTGCTGCGATCGACCGGCTGTATTGCCTGCCACTCACTCGATGGCAACCGGCTGGTGGGTCCAACCTTCAAAGGTTCATACGGATCCCGGCAGACGGTGATTGAAGATGGAAAGGAGATGGAAGTGGTGGTCGACGAGGCCTACATCCGCGAATCCATTCTTGAGCCCAACCAGAAGCTGGTGAAGGACTACGGCCGCAACCTGATGCAATCCTATCGCACTCTCCTCAACGACGACCAGATCAACCTGATGATCGAATACCTGAAGAGCATCGGACAGGAGCAGCAATAACGGGATTTTGTGACTGCGCTGCTCCGACTGATCAAATACAGGCTATCGCTGGCGGTTACCCTTTCGTCGGCAATGGGGTGGTTTCTCGCAGGTTCAGGATCAAGCGGGAGCTTCTGGCTTCTCCTGGCCGGTGTTTTCACCCTGTCAGGATCATCCGCCGCCCTCAACCAGTTTCAGGAGCGCCACCTCGATGCCCTGATGGAGAGAACGCGCAACAGGCCCCTGCCCGCCAGGCAACTCACAGCCGGGGTGGCCATCCTGGTCAGCATTATGCTTGGTATCACGGGCCTTTCCCTGCTACTTCTCACCGGTTTGCTTCCGGCCTTGCTGGGACTTTTCACCCTGACGCTGTACAACCTTCTTTACACTCCCCTGAAAAGGATCACCTCCTTTGCCCTGCTGCCGGGGGGACTGGTTGGCGCAATTCCGCCGATGATAGGCTATACGGCAGCCGGCGGAACCCCGGGGGATCCCATCATCCTGTTCGTCTGCGCCCTCATGTTTCTCTGGCAGATGCCTCACTTCTGGCTTTTGCTGATCCGGTACGGTAAGGAATATCAGGAGGCTGGCTTCCGCACCGTGCTTTCATACATGAACGAAAAGCAGGTCAGGCGCATGCTCTTCTTCTGGATGTGTACTTCATCCCTCTTTCTCCTCAGCTACCCCATTTTCGGAATTTCTTTGCCCCTCTGGCTGGCTCTGATCCTCATTGGGGCGAACATCATGGTAATCGCGGTCTATTATTTGCTTCTTTTCAAATGGAGCGACCCGAAACACCACCGCCTGCTCTTCATCCTCAGCAATGTGTTTCTCATCGGTGTTCTGCTCACCCTGATTCTCAGCACCCTGCTCTAACCCCCACACCCACACTCACACCTCATTCCCAACTTTCCTCGCCCTGACCGGCTTATCCAGGTCGATTCCGCTTGCCAGTCCTATTTCAACCAGCAGGTTCCATCCGGCAGCCAGCTGTATGTAACGGGCGTACTTCTCCTGGTCGGGAATCAGGATGGTTGGGAAACGGGTCTGACGGGTTGAGATGGCCACCACCGGCATGCCCACGCCTTTAACCAGGCAGGATTCAAATTTCTCCTCTTCACTTTCGAACGGCTCGATTACCACCATCACTTCACCTGCATCCATCACCTCCTCAATTCCGTGTACCGCATAGGTGCCTTCGAGAAAGTCAGAACTCTTCCGGGTAATTTCATTCGTCTTCAGGGTCAGTTCTTCAGCAACCCCGTCGTTTCTGCCGGCAAAATAGATCCTTCCGGCGCGGCTGAACAGTTTCACGAGCTCAGGATCAATCTGAAGGGTGAGCGCCTCGTGCACATGGTCTGCCAATTCATCCAAGCGGCACATACACTCCCCGTAAAGCCTGCGAATGAGTGAGTCATAAAAAAGTGCCTGTTCAACCACCGATTTGGTGGCTGCCACCGCATCCTCCTTGCCGCATCCCAGCACATGGGTCTGGTGAGCCAGCGCAGCCAGGGGAGTTGCCTCATTGGCCGTAAGTCCGAATAGCGTGTCGTGACCCAGTTCCCTCCATTTGGTGAACAACCGGATCAGCTCCTTGGTGCGGCCTGAATTGCTGGCTCCGAAGATGGCATATTCGCTAAGGTCATACTCCATGGCCTGAGTGGCGCCTTCGGTAAAAACAGGAATCTTGCTTCCGGTTCGCAGTCCGTAGCTGATGGCCCGCTTGGCAGGAAAAATCCTGCTGGATCCCTCTCCGGTCATAAATATTCCTCGCTTGTCGAGTGCCCGGTCGGCATAATCCATGGCACACTCTGAATCAAAGTCCCTTATCACACCGGGGGTTTCCATCATCTCCCGCACGAGTGCGAAGCGGGAGTATTTGGGGTCGGTCAGGTTCATCGCAGATCTTTTAGATGTGAGTTGAAAAAGTTGAAAAGGTTGAAAAGATAAAAAGATAAAAAGGATATCCGGATGGGTTACAGGTATCTGACCCGGCTTGCCAGCACCTGCTGGATGACGGGTTCGCGCTGAAATCCTCCGCCCAGATGCTGCCAGAAGACCTCGGCATATTCAACACCCACCATGGCACCGTAATCCTTGTTTCCCTGGTAGACGACGCCAAAGAAATCGTCCATTTTGTGCATCACCTTCATCAACACCTGTTGCGACTGGTGCTGCTGCAGCATCTCACGCTTGGTATCCATCACCGGCGAAACATCCACCATGAAGTGGGGCGCGGGGATCGGGGCTCCGATTGGGTCTGTGAGGGTGAGTGGTGCGGTGTGGTATAAAAGCGGCGTCACCTCAAGAGGAGTCTCATCCACGGGCACATTCGGCAGAGAGGCTACGATGGTGGCCGCCTCAACGACGTTACAGCAGGCCCGGTGGTCGGCATGGTAATCCATCGGCAGGTGGGTCATGACGATACCTGCCCTGAATTTCCGGAGAATCCGGGTCACCTCCATCCGGAGTTCGGGCGTATCCATCAGGTATCCATCCCTTCCATCCAGGCAGAGGTATTCAGCCTCCAGCACCCCGGCAGCCCTGCGGGCCTCCTCTGTTCTCAGCCGGATGGTTTCGGCCTCAGTTGAACCGATGCCACCCATTCCACCGGCGGTCATGGTCACTATAACAATCTTGTATCCTTTGTCTTTCAGCAGCTTAAGCGTTCCGGCACACCAGGCCTCCGTATCGTCGGGATGGGCATGCACAGAAACCACACAGGGTTCAAATTTCATAACTGATAAAATTCAGGCAAATCGCCAATAAGGGGACGAATATAATTAAGGAAGGGCTCACCGACAAAGTTTCCCTGTTCATTAAACCAGGATATTGGCATTGGCTTGGCTCTGACGGCAACATCCTTCAGCAGGGCCTTGCAGTATTGAATGGTGTATGGATCGTCAGAGAGGCGATCGATGGTGACCATATAACCGGTCTCACCCGCTTCTGCCAGCTTAACCGCCTCAACGCCGCACTGGTAGGCCTCTTCAAGGTCGCGGGGAACGGCCCTGACAAAATCAGACATGATGAGCGACTCGGTGATCTGAAACTCACCCCTGAATCCAAACTCCTTCGAGATCATTCTGTGCAGATTCAAGCCCACGCTGGCCCCGCCCATGGCGCCAAACTCAATGTTGCTGAACTTATCCTGGGTGCGGCTGGCGCTCACCGGTGTGCCGTCTGCATATTTCAGTCCCTCGCCGCAAACCACCGATACCCAGCCATGGTTTTTATAGACAGCCTCGACTTCGGTCAGAAATTTCTGGTCGTCGAAGATGAATTCGGGACAATAAATCAGGTGGGGAGCATCCTCCTCGCGCCTTTTCGCAAGGGCGGTGGCTGCACCCAGCCAGCCGGCGTCGCGGCCGATGGTCTGGTACACCACAAACTGATCAACCTTTTTCATGTCGCGGGCCAAAACACCGGCCTGCATTACATTGAGCACATTGCTGCGGGCCGCCGAGGCAAATCCGGGGGTGTGATCGGTTCCGAAAAGGTCGTTGTCGACGGTCTTTGGGATCCCAATGCCCGCCATCTCATATCCGTGGTCGCGGCAGTAAGCCTCCACCCGGTTGATGGTATCCATGGTGTCGTTTCCGCCAATCAGAAAAAAGTAACGGATGTTCCATTTTTTGAGCACATCCATAATCCGGCGAAAATCCTCCTCCCTGACCTTGTGGCGCGAAGAACCCAGGGCCGAGCCCGGTGTTCTGCGGAGGCCATTTATCAAAGCCTCTCCCCTTACTCCCAGATCGACGATATTTTCCTGCATGAATCCCTCAATGCCATAACGCATTCCGTAAATGCTGCCAAAGCGGCCGGAGGCTGAGGCTGCTGCAACCACCCCTGCCAGGCTTGAGTTGATCACAGAGGTTGGGCCACCCGACTGGCCGATGATGCAATTGCCTTTCATTTAAATCCGTCTAGTGTTAAATGGCTAAAACCTAATGTATGATGTTAAAAGTCAGGGGGAATTCATGGGTCTGTAGCGAACTATTCAAAAGTAATTCTGCCGAAGTACTCGGGACGGTGGAAATCGGGGTTGGCGGTTCCGACAGGACTCCAGGTGAGAAAATGCATCTCGGTCAGCTTGTCGCCGCATTTGTAAAAGTTTGCCCTGAAGTGCTTTCCGCTTAACGTGCCCGTCTCCTTGCCGGCAAAGGCTTCAGTGGGTATGGCCACCACCAGCTCCCACTGTTGATCTCCCGTACGTTCGCCGAATGGCTGATCACCGAGGGTGCCCCACCTCCGGATCTTTGCGATGTACGAAGGGTCAACCACCCGGCTGTCGACACGTCCTGTTCCCTTGCCCAACAGGGTGGTTCCGATGGGGTTGAACTCAAAATTGTAATAGATGCCATCCTCATCCGGTGAAACAAAGAACTCAACGCAAGAATCCTCACATACCATCTGATTCGACTGCGACTTTTCTGCCTTGACGTAAAGCTCCCTTACATAATATTTCAGAAAGATCTCCCGGTTGTTGTGCCCGATGTTGAAACGCACCACCGGTCGATAGGCAAATTCGGTCCAGTTGACCAGTGCAATCTCATGTCCCGGCCCCAACGCATCCAGCGCCTCCGAAACCTCCGTCAGATCCGGCACCTCATCCCTGAAAACCAACCTCCTGACAATTAATTCTTTCATAGTCACTCGTCACTTATCCATCTCCTTCCAAGCCAGCGCACTGGCACCCAGCACCGCAGCATCTGCCTCTTTCAGTCCTGATGGCAGAATCTTAAAGGTTCCCTTGAAAACCTGCTGGATGAGATCGTGGGCATACCGTCGGGTCGGGTCAAAAAGCAACTCTCCAGCCTGGGCAAGTCCACCGAACAGAAAAAAGGCCTCAGGACTCGAGAACTCCACCATGTTGCAGATGGCCTGGGCCAGGGTCTCGGCAGTACGGTCGAAGGCCTCTTCGGCCAGCGGGTCTCCATCTTCAGCCGCCTCGGCGATGGCTCTCGAGGTAAGCTCCTCCTCGCCCAGTTTGCGCAAAGGACTCGGCTCACGGCGCTCGGCGAAGATCTCGTGCATGGTTCTCACGATACCTGTTGCAGACACATAGGTTTCGAGACAACCCTGGCGACCGCAACCGCAGTCGCGGCCATAAGGCTCAATCATCATGTGTCCGAGCTCCCCTGCAAAACCGGTGTGGCCGTAAACCAACTCACCGTTGATTACGATCCCGCTTCCAAGTCCTGTGCCCAGGGTCAGTACAATGAAGTTCTTCATGCCCCTGGCCCCTCCGTATATCATCTCTCCGATGGCTGCAGCGTTGGCATCGTTGGTCAAAACAACCGGAATGCTGTAATACTCCCTGAAGAGGCTGCACAGGGGGACGATACCCTTCCAGTGGAGATTCGGCGCATGCTCAATAGTTCCCTGGTAATAATTTCCGTTGGGCGCCCCGATGCCGATGGCCTTCAGTTCGACCTCTCCGGCAGATAAGAGCAAAAGCTGTATCGCCTCATGAACCGCCTTTACAAAATCCTTAATCTTGAGGTAGTCGCGGGTTGATATGGTTCTTTGTGCCAGGATCCTTGCCTCCCGGTCGACCAGTCCGACTACGGTGTTGGTTCCTCCGATGTCAATTCCTGCGGTAAGTTCTTTCATGTTGTTACCATCATCAATGGGTTAATACATCCTCTCACGAATCCTTGTCCCCGTTTAATACCAGCCGGATCATGGCCTTCAGATCAACCAGGCTGAGGGCAAAGGCCAACAGCAGTGAAACCCCGATCAGGGCAAACATCTCGATCCACCAAAGGTAGGGAAGCGATGTGGCCAGCCAGCCCATCAGGATCACCAGGATGATGAAAATGATGAGCTTCAGCAGCAGGGTTGGATCCAATCCGAAACGGAACCTGCGGGCGGCTATAAAATACTGGCTCATGCCAACAAAGGACTGTGCGGCCAGACAGGCAATGGCCGCACCCATGGCCTCATAGCGGGGTATCAGGATAAGATTCAATATCAGGTTTATGGCCAAAGCCATGGCCGAAGTGATGTTCAGTTGGCGTAGGTTTCCGTTGGCAGTCAGCAGGGTACCGAAAATGATGGTGCCGGCCATCCCGATGAAGGCCACCATCATGATGCCGAAGAAGCGGGCCGACTCGGCAGCCTCCTCATCATAGAAGAGATCCATGATCTCATACCTGAAAACCTGGGCAACCACGGCAAGGATGATGGATGGCACAAAGAGGAGCAGGGCTGACAGCCGGGTGAGCTCATTGACCGGCACCCGCTCTTTGATCATTTTGCTGAACATGGGCAGCAACAGCACGGCAAAGAGCAGCGCGAACTGGTAAGCGGCATCAAACAGCCTGAATCCATGGATGTAAATTCCTACCTGGGTTTTGCCCTCCGGTCCCAGTAGCCGGTCGAGCATCACCGCATCGAGGCGGGTGTATCCGGTCATCAGGAGCACCAGCAGGGCATAGGGCAGCGACTGGCGCAGGATTACCAGGAAGAACCGAGAATCGAAGCGCATGGGAGGGAACTTCGATTTCCAGGCGACAATCATAAAGCAGATGAGAGCCGTCATGACATATGCCGCGGTCTGAGCATAAACGAATGATTCGATGGTCATGGAGAGACCCTCTATCCTGCCCCAGATCAGCACCGCACAAAAGATGATCATCAATCCGCGGTCGAGCACCGAGATCAGCGAATTGACGGTGTGCATCTGCATTCCTGCTATGTTTGAGCGGAGATAAAGCGCAAAGGATATCAAGAACTGATTGAATATCAGCAAATAGAGCAAATTCAACTGTCGACCCTTGTAGCCCAGCAGCAGGGCAGCACTCAGGGTGATTACTGCATACAGAAAGGCCATCAGGAACTTCATCACCACCAGGTTCGAGAAGTGCTTGCGCAGCAGCTGATGGTTTTGTGAAATGTTCCGGTTGTTGTAGTTGGTGATCCCGAAATCCAGCAGGATGTTCAGCAGAAATGAGAAATTAAGCACCGATCCGTAGAGGCCAAACTCCTCAGGACCAACGATGTTCTGAACTCCAATATCGATGGCGAAGATCCAGAGCGGTTTGATCAGCAGATTCAGCAGGATGATCAGTCCCAGGTTTGTGACAAACTTACGTTTCAAGCTTACAGGTTTAACGCCACACCGACCACAGGCTTTTCTGATAAAAGCGACCAAATGTACTAAATTTAGGTGATCTTACGGCTCCGGAATTATTGGTAACTTAGCCGTTCAAGGGGGATAATCGATGATCATTGCCGTTAATTGCAGATTGCTGTTAAAAAACAGACTTGAGGGAATCGGTTGGTTCACCCATGAAACCCTGC
>CAYGOU010000094.1:0-10535 GCA_964351455.1 uncultured Porphyromonadaceae bacterium | reverse complement strand
GAAATCACCATTCACACCGGGCTCGGCTACTCCATTCCCCTGCTCAACAGCCACATCCCGGCAGTCCGCCAGCGTCCTGAGGTCATAGCCATCAGTCCAAACCTCACCCCAACCGACCAGCCCGATTACAACATTTTCCCGCATGATCCCAAATATCCCTGGAACAGAGATGCCTTTGGTCCAATAATTGTCCCGGCACAAGGAGATTCCATCAAACTGACCCCGGAAGTTTTGCCGGTGTATGGACGGATCATTCAGGTTTATGAGAACAACAAACTCCAAACCGAAAATGGGGTGGTTTTGATAAATGACGAGCCTGCCCAATACTATAGGTTTAAAATGAATTATTACTTTCTTGCCGGCGATAACCGTCATCACTCACGCGATTCGCGGCACTGGGGATTCCTGCCCGAAGATCATATCATCGGTCAGCCTGTGCTGATATGGTTCTCTGCCAGACGCAATCCCGACGGTAAGACTGAGTTTTTTCCAGATAGATTTTTCCAAATACCCAAATAGCATAGCATGAAAAACATTCCCCGCAAACAATGGATTAAGTTTGGCATCACAGGAGGATTATATCTTCTGTGGGTTATTTGGCTTGGTAACTTTTGGTGGTTGCCGGGCCTCGCGGTCATTTTCGACATGTACATCACCAAAAAGGTCAACTGGGCCTTCTGGAAGCGAAGAGATAAAAAAAACAGCCAGCTGATCGAATGGCTCGATGCCATCATCTTTGCCCTGATAGCCGTTACATTCATCAATATCTTTTTCTTTCAGAATTTTAACATTCCCACCTCGTCCATGGAGAAGTCGCTGCTGATCGGCGATTATCTTTTTGTGAGCAAGGTCAATTATGGTCCGCGCGTACCGAACACCCCTCTCTCATTTCCCCTCGTGCAGCATACACTCCCGCTTACCAAAGACAAGAACTCTTTTCTCACCTGGATCAAACGCCCATACAAGAGGATGGCCGGTTTTCAGCAGATCCGCAATAACTGTCCTGTTGTATTCAACTATCCAGAGGGCGACACGGTCAGTACTGTGCATCAGAGCAACGCCAGCTATTACAGTCTGGTCAGACAGTATGGCCGAGACCGGGTTTGGAAAGACCGCAACTCATTTGGCGAACTGGTGGTCAGACCCGTCGACAAGCGCGAGAATTTCATTAAGCGTTGCGTCGGAATTCCGGGCGACACCGTTGAAGTGCGAAGCAATTGGGTTTATGTTAACGGGTTAGCCCAGGATTCACTGCCGGGCATTCAGTTTATGTACCAGGTGGTCACAGACGGAACCCCAATCAACCAGAAAAAGCTTGAAGACCTGGGGATCCGAAAGGCCGACCTTTACTTCTCGGGAGGTGTTTACATCATGCCACTGACCCTTGATAACAAAAAGGAGATTATGAGCTACCCAAACGTCCGCTTTGTTGAGATGATCGAAACCCCTGAAGGAATTACTGATCCAAACATATTTCCCTTTGACACCTCCTTCAGGTGGAACCGTGATCACTACGGTCCGGTTGTCATCCCATCACGCGGGCAATCGGTCGAACTTAACCTGTCAAACCTGCCCCTTTATGAACGACTCATCGATGTTTATGAAGACCACGACCTCGAGGTGCGCGATGGACTCATCTACATCGACGGCAAGCAGGCCAGTTCATATACCTTTGAAATGGATTACTACTGGATGATGGGCGACAACCGGCACAACTCCGCAGACTCGCGTTACTGGGGCTTTGTTCCGGAAGACCACGTTGTTGGAAAACCTCTTTTTGTATATTTCTCCCTGAACAAGGACAAGAAGTTTCCCGGCAATATCCGCTGGAACCGTATGTTTAAGAAAATCAGATAGCCGATGCAAAAAAAACGGATCAGAAAGATCTCATTATTGCTCTCACTGGCAGCCATCCTCATCCTGGCACCAGTGCTGTTGTTCGACAGCTACAAGGTAAATTCGTTTCAAATGGCTTCTACCCTTCTGCCGGGCGACAGGGTTCTGATCAAAAAGGGTTCTGAAATCTCCAGACAAAGCGTCGTGGTTTATCGCAATCCGAATTACTTTGATCTGCCGCTCAAAAAAAGGGAAAAAAACGTCAGCCGGCTGGTTGGGCACCCTGGTGATACCGTTATTCTTTTCAACAAAGTTCTGTTCATAAACCGGGATACGGTTTACGATCCCTCTGGTGCCAGGTTTGAATATCGGGTGGTAACCGGGGAGGGGCCGCTTCCCGAGGATTTTTGCCGGGAGCATGAGTTGCAGGAGCCTGAAATTATCGATGCGGTGGGCATCTATGACTATGCCATGACGCACGCTGTTGCGGAGCTGGCGGATACCCTCACCATGGTTGAGACCATGAGGCCTACCCGGCAATTTATTGGAGACTCCTCACGCGAGTACTATCCCCCCTCCTATTTTTTCATGTGGAACCGTGACCAGTTCGGCCCGCTGATCGTTCCCCGGAAAGGAGTTACGGTTGACATCTCAGTCAATACCGTTGACCTCTATCGCGACATCATCGAACGTCATGAGGGCAACCATGTTGAAATTGATTATCGCGGCGTATTCATCAATGATGTTCAGGTTAAGGAGTATCGGTTCAACAAAAATTACTATTTCGTGCTGGATGACAACCGCGATCGCCCGGGTGACTCCAGGATCTTTGGCTTTGTTCCGGAGGACCATCTGGTTGGCCGGGTGAATCTCATCTGGGGCTCCTGGCAATTCAAGAACAACAAGATCCGCAACATCCGACCCGACAGATTCTTTTCCAGGGTTGAATAATCTGCCATGAATGTTCCCGTCATTCTGAGCATCAGTTATTTCGGTCCGGTTTCATGGTATGCCTGGCATCTTGCCGCCAAAACTACCCTTATTGAGGCTCATGAAAACTATCAGCGTCAGTCGTACCGGAACCGATGCAGAATTCTGGGTTCAAACGGCGTGGTGAATCTGATTGTTCCGGTTGTGCATGGTCACCGGCCCGGACAGCCCATCAGGGAGATCCGAATCGATTACCGTTCAAGGTGGCAGGAGGTCCATCAGCGAACCCTGATGTCGGCTTACCGGCATGCCCCCTATTACCAGTTTTACATGGATGAGCTTGATATGTTCTGGAGCCGGCGCTGGGATTATCTTTATGATCTGAACACTGAAAGCACGTCAAAGTTGCTTAAAATGCTGGGGCTGAAATCTCCGGTTCAGCTTACCTCATCCTACCTCAACGGAGAAATGGAGGTTTCAGATCTTCGTGAACAGATCCATCCAAAAAATGCGCATCCGGATCCTGGCTTTCAGCCTCCTTCATACTATCAGGTCTTCTCCGACCGCCATGCGTTCGTTCCCGACCTGAGTATTCTGGATCTGCTTTTTTGCCTGGGTCCGGATGCCAATGCTTATCTTAACTCTTGTTTGCCTGTCAGAATTTGAACCCCATCGTGGTGATAAACCTCGTATGGCTTGCTTCAAGAGCTGCAGAGGTGTTTCCGTAGAGGAAATACTCCTGGTCCCAATTGCTTCGTGAAATCCCAAAATCCAGATAGAAATTGCTGGTACGGTATCCCGTGCCGGCCGACAGAATCCGCAGGTGATTTCCTTCATTGGGTTCCTGGCTGGCATAAGGACTCTGGTAAAAGGCAAATCCACCCCTGAAGAAAAAGTTCATCAGGTAGTACTCCGCACCCAGGCGTATGTTGCTGGCGGCCTGATAGCGGTTGCTAACGGCCTGGTTTTCATCGAAGAAGTTGTAATCTACAGACCTAAGCCGGGCCTGTGCATAATCAACATATTCGTAATCCATGCTGATCAGTCCGATGTTTTTGAGGACAACAGCAAGGCTGCCAACCGCACGGAAGGGAGTGGTGATCTCATAGTCAAAATTACCGGTAGCGTCGTAACGATGGGTCCCCTCTCCGTCGTCGAGATCGGTTGCCATGCTGGCTGAAAAATTGTCTTTGAATTCAAAGAAAGTCGGGGTGTGCAGAGATCCGCCGATCCGGATGAAATCCAGTGGACGGGCAATGAATCCCACTTTGAGGTTGTAACCGGTTCCATAGGCTTTAAGCTGATTCCGAAAGGAAAAACCCTCGAAAAAGCCAATCACATCGTCGGGATCCAGCTCGGTATGCTCCCAGGTTTCACTGTAGGTGGCACGTTGCACTCCCATGGTTGCTCCCAGATATACTTTGTCGCTCATATTGGCTCCAACGCTGAAGGCATATTCCCCCACTTGTCCCCGCGTATCGATGGTTCGACGCTGGGTCTGGCCATACCCTGACACGTCAAAATCCGAGTAATAGAGTCCTGCAATAGAATCGTAATCGATCAGCCAGGTCTCCCAGGCGAGTCCGTCGAAAAAGGGATCCCATTCACTGTTGGCATTTGCTGCATGCACAAACTCATCCACCAGAGAATTCTGGTTGTTGATTCCCTGAATCGTTATATTCTGTCCGAAATCCCTCAGCTTGTTGTAGGTGAATCCCAGGTTGATGCTGCTGAGTCCTCCGGATGATTCGGATCTTTTCATGGGAAGCACGAAACCGAATTGTGACAGGCCCATGTTGAACCGGCTGTCGGTATAGCCGCTGTTGAGAAAGCTGGATTCGGTAAATACGCCATTGAACTCAGGTGAAAAGGATAGCTCGCCGCTGCGGAATACGGCAACGCCGGCAGGATTGATGCTCAGCGAGGAGAGGTCGCCGCCCAGTGCCCCAAAGGCACCTCCCATGCTGATCGACCGGGCCGAACCTCCCGACTGGAGAAAAGAGTATCTGAGGGCGTCCTGTTCGTTTTGTGCAACCAGTGCAGCCGGTATCAGGCCGATCAGGGTTGCGAGTATGCTTAACTTTTTCATGCTAGCTGTTTTTCTGTTTGGATATGGTGATGGTGTAACCAGACGGTTTATCGCAGGTTTAATTGACATTGCAAATTTTATTATTATCGCCGGCCTCCGCTCGATGAAGAAGAGGACCTGCTGCCTCCGGATGAGCCACTGCTCGTACTGCTTCCTGATGAGCGGCTTGATCCTGACGATCCGCTGCTAACGCTGCTTCCGGATGAACGGCTGGATCCCGATGATCCACTGCTGACACTGCCTCCCGAACTCCTCATGGAAGAGCTGCCCGAACTTTGGACGGCCGATCCTGAGCTGACCCTTCCGGATGAACTATTGCTCCGGTAGGTACTGGTGCTGGAGCGCTCTGATGAGCCGCTGCTGTTCAAGGATCCGGAGCTGCCTGCTGAGCGGCTGGTAAGTCCTGTGCTTCCCTGTGTAGCAGAGGTACGCGGCCTTATGTAGGTTGAACGGCTCGAAGAAGAAGATTCCGTGTCAAGTGCTCCTCCCGATCGGGTGTCTGTGTTGCCTGACAATCCTGAACGAACTGCTGAGCTGCTTCCGATGGGTCTGGTGTAACCAGTGGTACCCGATAGTGAAGAGGTACGCTTCGGCTGGGTTGTTTCACCTCCTGAACTTCCGGATATCCCGCTGCGCAGTCCGCTAGATCGTGACTCTGACTTGGGATCGGAGGCGCTTCTCGTCACCGGCTCGGTACGTGAGTATGTACCGTTGCTTTTCAGGTCACCTGTGCTCCCTGAAAGGGATCCCCGGGTTGAATAGGGATACTGCGACTTGGTGCTGCCATCCGAACGGCTGCCCCACGAACCATCGGTGGTACCGGAACCCCGGTGACCGTAATAATACCGGTCGCTGTTGGGATTATTAGGGTTGTTGCTGCCCCAGCCTCCCCACGAATAGTCGTTGTAGTACCATGAGCCATATCCGTAATAGGAGTAAGGACTGTACCACGAAGAATACCAGGGCGAGTAAAAGGGAGAATAATAAGAACCGTACCAGGGCGAATAGTATCTCATTGACATCGAAGGATAATACCAGCTGTTCCAAGGGTCGTACCATCCCCAGTCGTACCAATAGGTGTCATAGAAACCGTAGTTGTACATGGGCCTGTGGAACCTGTAAATACGGCTGGTGTAGTCGTATTCCTCCTCGGTTTCATAATAGTAGTGATTGTTGTAAATGGTGTTGCCCTCTTCGTCGATGATCTCCTCGAAAAGAGTATCCACCAGCACATATTCTCTCTCGGGTTCGGCAATCTCTTCGATTTGCCGGACCTCTTGGCGTTCGGTATTTTTTACCACCGGTTCGGGAGTTGTCACTCTCTTCTCAACCACAACCGGCCGGTCTGACGGACTGAAGTAGATGTCATCCGTATAGCCTCCTGCCATGTACATTCCGGTTGAGCAGGAGCTCATCAGAAGGAGAACCGGGACCAACCTTGTAATCACTGCTTTCATGGTGTTTGCCGCTTTAATGGTTTTAAATATAGGATTATTATTCCTTATTTTGTATCCGTTACTTGGCAACCAAAAGCAAATACTATACCAAAGTTCTCTCATGGCTAAAGTTTTAACTCCCCGAAGCGAAAATTATGCACAATGGTATAATGACCTGGTGATAAAAGCGGATATGGCGGAAAACTCTGCCGTGCGGGGTTGCATGGTCATCAAACCCTACGGCTACGCGATCTGGGAGAAAATGCAGCAGGAGCTCGACCGCATGTTCAAGGAGACCGGCCACGTCAACGCCTACTTCCCCCTTTTTATTCCGAAGTCTTTCTTCAGCCGCGAAGCCGAACATGTCGAGGGTTTCGCCAAGGAGTGCGCCGTGGTGACCCACTATCGTCTTACCCAGGATCCTTCGGGAAAAGGACTCATAGTGGATCCGGAAGCCAAACTTGAAGAGGAGCTGGTCATCAGACCCACCTCCGAAACCATCATCTGGAACACCTATCGCAACTGGATTCAATCTTACCGCGATCTGCCGATCCTGATCAACCAATGGGCCAACGTCGTCAGGTGGGAAATGAGAACCCGTCTCTTCCTTCGCACCGCTGAGTTTCTATGGCAAGAGGGACATACCGCCCACGCAACCAGCGGAGAGGCTGTAGAAGAAACATTAAAGATACTCGGAATCTATGCTGAATTCGCCGAGAAATTCCTCGCCATTCCGGTGGTCAAAGGACTTAAATCCCTCAATGAAAGATTCGCCGGAGCCGTTGACACCTATTGCATCGAGGCACTTATGCAGGATGGCAAGGCCCTGCAGGCTGGTACAAGTCACTTTCTCGGACAGAATTTTGCCAAAGCATTTGACGTTAAGTTTACTTCGCGGGAAGGAAAACAGGAGTATGTATGGGCAACCTCATGGGGCGTTTCAACCCGTCTGATGGGTGCTCTGGTCATGGCTCACAGCGATGACAACGGACTGGTGCTGCCCCCAAGACTTGCTCCCAATCAGGTGGTAATCGTGCCCATCTACAAAACTCCCGAAGAATATTCATCCACCGTTCAGCGTGCCCACGAGATCAAGGCCGCGCTTCAAAAGGCAGGACTGTCGGTCAAGGTAGATGACCGCGACACACATAAACCGGGCTGGAAATTTGCCGAGTACGAACTGAAGGGTGTTCCGGTCAGACTGGCTCTCGGGCCCCGCGATCTCGAGAATGGCACCGTGGAAGTGGTCAGAAGAGACACCCTCTCGAAAACGGTTCTTTCTCAGGAGGCTGCCATCAACGGTATGCACGATCTGATGGAGGAGATTCAGTCGGGCATTTACCAGAAGGCCCTTGATTTCCGCCTCTCAAATACCCACCAGGCTGATTCATGGGAGCAGTTTCTTCAACTGATTGAACAGGGTGGCTTTGTTTCGGCCCACTGGGATGGCACCCAGGAGACCGAGATCCGTATAAAAGAAGAGACCAAGGCCACCATACGCTGCATCCCCATCGACCGGGATGCGGAGAACGGCTCCTGTGTCTTAACTGGTTTACCGTCAGCAGGACGGGTTCTTTTTGCCCGGGCATATTAATACCAATACCATGACCAAAAAGAAACTTGAGGAGAGCATTCTTCAAACCCTTTCCGGAAAATCCATCCTTAAACAACAGGTGTATGACAATACACTGGCTGCATTCCGGCTTTTCAAACTCTCTCTGACCGATCTCTCCCTGAAACTGAATCAGCAGCTTGAAACTCAAGACCCCAGGATCAGGCTGGTTTATCGCGAGAAGAGTGAATTTGACATGGATCTTAAGGTAGCAGGTGACCTCCTGGTTTTCAACATGCATACCAACATCTTTCAGTTCGACCGAAACCACGAAATCTGGAAGACAGATTACATCAAGCAGGATGTGTCTGCCGGTTTTTCCGGCATCATCTCCATTTACAACTTCCTGGCCGATTCGTTCAAATACAGCAGGACCGAAGATCTGGGTTATCTGATCGCCCGGGTTTTTATCAATAAGGACAACCATTTCTTTGTCCAGGGTAAAAGGCAGAGCGGTTTCGGGTTTACTACCCTTGGGTCAAATATCCTTGACCGGAAAGCCACGGATGATATTGTCATGGCTGCGGTTCAGTATTGCCTCGATTTCGACCTGCTTGTGCCCCCCTATGATTCTGTAAAGCTGATCAACCTCGCCCAAATCCAGCAAAGTATCTCTGATGCAAAAATGAGAACTGGCAAAAGGCTAGGATTTCAGTTCAGATCCGATGATGTCAACGAGTAGTCTGAATTTTCAACCCCAAAAAAATATTGATCATGAAACGCAAGTATTCATTCCTGGCGGTTCTACTGCCCATTATCACCCTGATCATGGCATGCAGTAACCAGCAATCCGGCAGTCCGGATCCCCTCATTCAGTCAAAAGTTGACGCTTTTGCCACTGTGAAGCTTACCACCGATCTGTCATCTCTTACTGAAAACGAAAGAGCTATGATTCCCCATTTGATCGAGGCGGCTAAAGTGATGGATAAAATTTTCTGGACCCAGGCTTACGGTGACAAGGAAGAACTTCTCAAGGGGATCACAGATCCTGCTATGATAAAGTTCCTTGAAATTAATTATGGGCCCTGGGAGCGCCTCAATGGAAATGAACCCTTCCTCACAGGAGTAGGTGCCAAACCCTCCGGAGCACAGTTCTACCCCACTGACATGACCAAAGAGGAATTTGAAGCCTTCGAATCGGATGACAAAACAAGCCTTTACACCATCATCCGGCGCCAAGCCGACGGCTCACTCGAATCGGTACCCTATCATGTTTACTATCAGCCGTTCATCAACGAGGCCATTGTACACATGGAGGCTGCCCTTGCCCTGGCCGAAGATGCCGGTTTCAAGAATTACCTCGAAACCCGGATCCGCGCCTTGAAGAACGACGACTACTTTGAAAGCGACCTCGCCTGGATGGACATGAAATCCAGTAGCATAGACTTCATCGTGGGTCCGATTGAAAACTATGAAGACGGACTCTACGGATATAAAGCCGCTCACGAATCCTTTGTCCTCATCAAAGATCCCGAATGGAGCTCCAAACTGACCCGTTTTGCCGCCTTGCTCCCGGCCCTGCAGCGCACCCTGCCGGTTCCCGACGCATACAAAAGTGAAGTCCCGGGCGCCGATTCCGACCTTGGCGTTTACGATGCCATTTATTATGCAGGGGATTGCAACGCCGGCAGCAAAACCATCGCCATCAACCTTCCGAACGACGAACGGGTACACATCGAAAAAGGCAGCCGTAAACTGCAGCTCAAAAACAGCATGCGTGCCAAATTCGACAAGATACTCCTGCCCATTGCCGGTGAACTGATCGATGAAAATCAACTGGCCTATGTCAAATTCGATGCCTTCTTTGAAAATGTCATGTTCCACGAAGTGGCACATGGACTGGGAATCAAAAATACCATCACCGACGGAGAACCCGTCAGAAAAGCCCTCAGTGAACAATACAGCGGCGTTGAGGAGGCCAAAGCCGACCTGCTGGGACTCTACCTGGTCACACAACTTGCTGCCATGGGCGAACTGGGCGAGAAAGATCTGATGGACAACTACGTAACTTTCATGGCCGGCATTTTCCGCTCGGTGCGTTTCGGCGCAAGCAGCTCGCATGGTAAAGCCAACATGGTACAGTTTAATTATTTCGAAGAAACGGGTGCCTTTACCCGCAACCCCGATACCGGCAGATATATGGTGAATTATGAGCAAATGGTTAAGTCAGTCAGCGATATGGCCGGCATGATCCTCACCATACAGGGAGACGGCAATTATGAAGCAGCCAGGGAACTGATTACTACCAAAGGGGTTATGCCCGTCCAGTTGCAGGCTGAACTTGATATGCTGAAAGAAAAGGGCATCCCGAAAGACATCGTTTTCGACCAGGGCGCCGAAGCGTTGGGATTAAACTAAAGCTGTTCGATTTTGATGTAAAAGGGGGAAAGGGCTGAACCTTCTTCCTGGATCAATCGTTTATATTTGAAGGTTCGTGATGATGAAAAAACAACTTTTCCTGCTTTTTGCGGTGATGGTTTTATCCATCCCCGCCTTTTCCGCCTGGCTTTCGCGCCACCCGGTGACCCTGACGCAACCCGATGGCTCAGAGATCCATTGTCTGGCCACCGGTGATGAGTTTCACAACTGGCTGCACGATGCTTATGACTACACAATCATACAGCATCCCGAA
>CAYGOU010000093.1:0-10579 GCA_964351455.1 uncultured Porphyromonadaceae bacterium | reverse complement strand
CTCTTCACCAGCCAGCCGTATTGCGATTCGCCATAAACGATCCAGGGCTGCCCGGGATCTGAGGCCGACCAGAAACCGTCGCCACCGCACACATGAAACAGCAGGCTGTCGGCAATGGCACCCCATTTACCGGCATCCACCGGAAATCCCACCACACCGTTGTCCTGCAAACCTCCGTATATCCAGTAAGGCGTCTGGTTATCCACCGAAATGGCGTAAAACTGCTGGAAGGGCAGGGCGGTCAGGTATTCCCATTTTTCTCCCCCGTCGAAGGTTCGGTATAATCCGCCGTCGTTGCCCAGCAGCCGGTGATCAAGGTTGTCAGGATTCAGCCAGATGATGTGATGATCCACATGCACGCCCCTGGCCTTCATGGTGGTGAAGTTGTGTCCGCCGTCTTTTGACTCGGCCACGTGCACTCCCATCACGAAAAGATGATCGGCATCTTTGGGATTTACGTAAAGTCTTCCGTACCAGTATGAGGTGGATATCTTCTTTTTTACCAGGTTCCATGTGAGCCCCTTGTCATCTGAGCGGTATAATCCTCCTGAATCCGATTCGAGGCATGCGTAGATGCGATTTGGATCTGATGGGGCGATCACAACAGCGATTCTTCCGATAAGCTCTCCCGGATATCCAATCTCAAGTTTTGTCCAGTTGTTGCCCTGGTCATCCGACCGGTAGAGTGCGCTGGTGCGCCCCTTTTGCAGGTGGGCCCAGGCGCTGCGATACTGTTGCCACGATGAAGCAAAGAGGGTTTTTCCGTCGGGGTGCATCTGCACATCCGACATTCCGGTCTGCTCGTCGATGTAAAGAATTTTCTCCCAGGTAACTCCGGCGTCGCGGGTTCGGTACAAACCCCGGTCGGGATTCCAGCCCCAGCGGTCGCCGGCGGCGGCGACAAACAGCATGTCGGGATCGTGTGGGTGGGCGGCAAGCCTCGCAATGTGCTGCGTCTCGCTGAGTCCCATGTGCTTCCAGGTCATTCCGCCATCATCCGACCGGTAAATACCGTCGCCGATTGAAGCGGAGCTCTGTTCGCCGTTGGCAGCGCCTGTACCGGCCCATATCCTGTCGGTCATGCCGGGTGCAATGGCCATGTCGCCGATTGAGAGGGTGGTGGCCGCCTGGTCGAAGATGGGCGTCCAGGTGTCGCACCCATCGGTGGTTTTGAAAATCCCTCCGGTGGCTCCGGCCACATAAACGATGTCAGGATTGCCAGGTACCACCTGTATGTCGGCCAGTCGTCCGCCTGCACCACCCGGACCGAGAAAGTGCCAGGGGAGGTTGTTGAACCGTGCCGGTTTCAGGGTTGCGGTCTGCTGTGCCCTAACTGGGCTGATTCCGGCAGCCAGGGATAACAGCAATAAGATCAGGGCGTAAGTAATTGTATTCCGGGTCATGACATAAGGTTTAGAGGCAATCAAGATATAACAATAATCATTAAATTGGACTGTTTGAAAACCTAACCTCATTCACCATGAAAGCACAACGAATCTTGCTGATTATCCTGCTGGTCATTTTGGCTGGTATTGTCATCGGATGGACCCTGCTGGGCCGCATCAAAACCAGGGCCCTGCCCGATTACGGCGCCGACCTGAAAATAGAGGGACTGGCATCACCGGTGGAGGTATACCGCGATTCAACCGGGGTTCCGCATATTTATGCCGAAAGCGAAGCAGACCTTTACCGGGTGGTGGGCTATGTCATGGCGCAGGATCGCATGTGGCAAATGGACCTGCTGAGGCGGGTGACCACCGGCCGGCTGGCAGAAATTTTCGGTGCCGATCTGGTTGAAGTTGACCTCCTGATGAGGGCCCTTCGCATTAACGACAAATCATTAGGAATTCTGGATGAAGCAGATCCTGACCTGAAAGAGGCACTTGATGCCTTCTGTGCCGGCGTGAACCAGTACATCCGGGATTATGACAAGAAACTCCCCCCCGAATTTGCCCTTCTTGGATACAAACCCCAACCCTGGCTACCAGAGCAATCGATCAACCTGATCGGATACATGGCATGGGATCTTTCAACCGGCTGGCCCATGGAAGCCGTTGTTCATCAGATTACCGAAAAGGTGGGCGGGGAGATGGCGCGCTTCGTGGTTCCTGATATGGAGCGGGTGCATACCACCACCGTTCACCAGGAGTTGGGTGTTCTGGCTAATGTAGCCGGAACCCTGCGCGAAATGGGTCTCGAGGTTTTCCATGGCAGCAACAACTGGGCCGTAGCCGGGCATAAAAGCGCAACTGGGATGCCCATACTGGCCAACGACATGCATCTCGGACTGATGATTCCTGGAATATGGTACCAGATGCACCAGGTGGTTCCAGGCCGGCTCAATGTTACCGGCGTGGTGCTTCCCGGGCAACCCATGGTGGTGGCCGGTCATAATGAAAGGATCGCCTGGGGCTTCACCAATGTGATGGTTGACGACGCCGATTTTTATGTGGAGACTCTGAACCCTGATGAGCCGCAGCAATACCGATTGGATGGCGAGTGGCGTACCATGAAGGTTATCGAGGAGAGGATAGCCACCAAAGAGGGCGATACCCTGCTGAAGGAGATTCATTACACCCACAGGGGACCGGTGATTTCGGTGTTCAAGGGACTGGAGGACAAGAGTGTCTCAATGCGCTGGGCCGGCAATGAGCCCAGCAATGAGCTTCGCACGGTATACCTCCTCAACCGGGCATCAAACTGGGAGGATTTCAGAGAGGCCCTCAGCACCTTTGTGGCGGTAAGTCAGAATGCAGTCTATGCCGATGTCGACGGGAACATCGGACTTCAAACCTCAACGGGACTTCCTGTCAGGATTGCCGAAGGAATGGATTTCTATCCCGGCGATACCTCTCTTTACGATTGGGCAGGACTGGTTCCTTTTGAACAACTTCCATACTCCTATAATCCCGAGTCGGGCTATGTGGCATCTGCCAACAATAAAACAGTCGGCAGCGACTATCCTCATGTCATCAGCCGATGGTTTGACCTCCCCTACCGCATGGATCGAATTCTTGAGATGCTGAATGAAAAGGAGAAAATTTCCGTGGATGATTTCGTCAGGATGCAGGGCGACCAGCGATCCGGAATGGCCAGAAAGTTCACTCCGGTCATGATTGAATCGCTGAAGGATTTTGCCGACCTGAGTGAAAATGAGATCAATGCGGTGAACCTCATGAAAGCATGGGATTTTAGTCTCGGAACCGATAAGCCTGAAGCCACCATCTTTGAAGAGTGGTATTATCAACTCATGAAAGCGGTTGCAGAGGATGAACTGGGCGAGGATCTGTTCAAAAAAATGACCAGGGAGAAGATGATGGTGAAGAACTTTATGGAGAACCTGCTCCTTAATCCCGGATCCGATTGGTGCGACGATGTTTCGACACCGGTGACCGAAGATTTCAATACCATTGTCAGAGTAGCGCTTGCAAAAACGGTAACCAGTCTTGAAGCGGATATGGGTAAGGATATCGCAGGATGGGAGTGGGGCAAGGTTCATCAGATGACACTGAAGCACCCTATGGCTTCGGTGAAAATCCTTGATAAGCTCTTTAATCTAAGCAGCGGTCCCTGGCCGGTGGGTGGGAGTCACCATACAGTTTCGCCATATTCTCATCCCCTGGGTAATCCAGCCGGGATCAACCATGGGGCTTCACACAGGCACATCTTCGATGCGGGGAGCTGGGACCGGTCGCTTACCATCATCCCGACAGGGGTATCAGGAATTCCGGCCAGCGAGTTTTACTGCAATCAGACGGAGCTCTATGTGAAGAATCAGTACCGGATTGATCTGTTCAGCAAGGAGGAGGTGGTCAGAAACGCCCTCTACCGGATAACGGCCCGGTCAGGCGGTGAGTAACCGCTGGCCCGGAAAGACTCAGCTTCAGTCGTTGAAGTGGTAAAGGAACACGATATCGCCCGTGTAGGCAGGCTTTTTTGAATTTCTGATCTCCAGGGTGATGCGCATTTGAGATTTGGTAATGCCCCTCAGGTTGACCACAGAAAGGACGTGCACAGCGGCCCTCACTTCGTCATTGACCTTCACGGGTTCACCAAATCTCAGCTTCTCAATTCCGTAGTTGACCATCAGTTTTACGTTGCTGACATAGGCGATCTGACTCCAGAGGTAGGGGAGTACCGCGACGGTCAGGTAGCCGTGGGCAATGGTTGACTTAAAGGGGGATTCAATCGCAGCACGCTCAGGGTCGGTGTGGATCCATTGAAAATCCAGTGTGGCTTCGGCGAACTGGTTGATCATCTGCTGAGTGATCTTCAGATAATCAGAGACACCGATTTGTATGCCTTCGTACTGTTTTAGTTCGTCAAAACTTGTAATCTGTTTGGGAGACATGGCCTGGCTAATTAAGATGGTCAAATATACATAAATGTATATGTATCGTTACTATTGGGTTTCGTAATCCTTTTTTTGTCAAATAATTGCCACGGCAGCACCCAACTGATTGGCTTTATTATAGCTTTATGGTCTAAACCTGCAGATATGCTGACGATTCCCCTCTTCAGCCTGGCATTGTTTCTGACCGCTTTGCTGACCCTGGCTCTTGCCATCTATGGGTGGGTGAACCGGCCGGTCAGGGGAGCTCATGAATTTGCACTTCTGATGACTGCCGTGACTTTTTATGTGGCGGGTTACGGCATGGAGATACTCTCTTCGGGCGAGGAGGGAATTCTCTTCTGGCTGAAGGTTCAGTACCTGGGAATAGCGGTGATACCCGTGGCCTGCCTCCTGGTTGCTGTGAGGCTGACAAACCGCGATCATTGGTTTGAATCATGGATCTTCAGGATTGTTGTGGCCATGCCATTGCTGATCCTCCTGCTCTATTTCACCAACCCGCTGCACCTTCTCTTCTACAAATCGGTGGGAGCATTGAGCCAAAATGGGCCATTTTATATGCTTGAGATTGAAAAGGGACCGGTTTATTACATCAACATTGCATTCCTGAACCTGTCGCTGCTTTGCGGAGTGGTTCTCTTTATTCTGAACATGAGGGTTGACCGGATAGCCCGTAAGCAGGCCGCCATCATGATTCTCGGAAGCGTTGGTCCCTGGCTGGGATTGATCGTTTACCAGATTGGTTTTACGAAAGGACTTGACACCGGTCCTTTTGGTTTTGTTATTACGGCACCCCTCTTTGCATGGGGCATATTTGCCAACCAGATGGTCTATTTGCTTCCAAAGGCCAGGAATTCTGTTTACACCTGGCTCGGGGATGCCATCATCATCCTGGATCATAAACATGCCGTAATCGATTTCAACCCGTCGGCACGGGATCTTTTTGCCTTGCATGACAAAAGGCTCCGGGGGAAGTCGTTTGAGCAGGTTTTCGCCCCGTTTCAACAACTGGTGTCTGCCATCAATAATATCGCGGACGACAGGCAACAGATCGAAATCACCATAAAGGGAGAAGCAAGAAACTTCTCATTAAACCACTCCAGGGTTAAGTCATTGGATAATTCCCAGAACCTGGGACTGGTCATGGTGCTTCATGAGATCACCGGAGAGTTGAAACTGACCGATGAGTTGCGTGAGAGTGAAGAGCGCTTCAGAATGGTGTTTGAGCATACTCCGGTCGGGATTTTTCATTATGATAACCAGGCTTGCATCAGGATCTGCAACGATAGTTTTGTTGAAATCATTGGCTCAACAAGGGATCAGCTGATAGGCCTTGATATGAAGCAACTGCCGGATGAGCGGATTAAAAATGCGGTGAACAGGTCGCTAAAGGGTGAAATGGATTACTATGAGGGAGAGTACCATTCGGTAACTGCTTCGAAAGTCACACCGGTCAGGGCCTTTTTTGGTCCGGTATTCGGAAAGGATAATCAGAGCCGCGGGGGTGTGGGTATTGTGGAGGATTTTACCGAACGCTTCTCAGCTGAACAATCACTAAAATACCGTGACCAGTTTGAGGCGATCATGATTGAACTGGCCATCCGCTTTCTTTCTGCTCCCCTTGAGGAAATGGAGGTTACTTTCAACGAAGGACTGGCAAAACTTGGAGAATTCTGTGGTGTTGACAGGGCCTACATCTTCAGATTTGAAGATGACCTGCGCCTGATGAGCAATACCCATGAGTGGTGCTCCCCCGAAACCCAACCCGAGATCAGCAATCTGCAGCATCTTTCGGTTGATCTGGTCCCGGCCTGGATGTCGCGCCTGAAGCGTTCTGAGATTATCTATATTCCCGACCTCAGTCAGCTTGATAGCGAATGGGCCGGTGAAAAGGCCATTCTCGAGCCCCAGGGGGTAAAATCCCTCATCGTCGTGCCGGTTGCCATGAATGACGAACTGCTGGGATTTACCGGATTTGATTCGGTCAGGGCAATGAGAAACTGGACAAAGGATGAAATAGCTCTGCTGCAGATTCTCGGACGGCTTTTTGCCAGCGTCATCAAACGAAAGGAGGGCCAAAATGCCCTTCTTCTGGCAAAGAACATGGCCGAAGAGGCCAACCGGGTCAAGTCGGTCTTTCTGGCCAACATGAGTCATGAAATCCGAACCCCGCTCAACGGAATCCTGGGTTTTGCCGAACTTCTCATGACCGATTTTGAGGATGATGAGGTCAGGCGTTACGCCGAGGTGATCCTTTCGAGCGGGAACAGACTGCTGCAGACCCTGAGCCAGATTCTCGACCTGTCGCGCATAGAGGCGGGCAAGATGGAACTTTATTTTGAGCGCATCAATGTATTGCGCGCCATACAGGAACTGGTCGACCTTTTTAACCCTTCGGCTCAGAAGAAGGGCCTTTATCTTGAGTTAAGTCCTGAAAGTGTTGATGTGGTGCTTGATCTGGATGACCAGCTCTTCCGGAGCTCCATCGGCAACCTGATCAATAACGCCATCAAATTCACCAATAAGGGTGGGGTTAGAATCAGCACCCAATTCGATGAAACGGATGGGATGCGGTTTGCCACCATCAGGGTAGAGGATACGGGGATCGGCATAGATCCCGCCTTTCATGAGCTTATTTTCGATGATTTCAGACAGGTGAGCGAAGGAATCCGGAGAAGCTATGAGGGAACAGGACTGGGCCTCTCTCTGACCCGCAAGTTTGTACTTCTCTGCGGGGGTACCATTCACCTTGAAAGTCGGCCGGGTGAAGGGACAACCTTCATCCTGCGGTTTCCGGTTGAAGATTAACTGTAAGCGTTACAGTGAAATCCCATTAATTAAGAGTACTTTTACGGCTTAAATTTTCCTATGTCCCAATTTGATGAAATGGGCCTGGATGAGTCACTCCTTCAAGCAATTAAGGAATTAGGCTTTACAGAACCCACCCCTGTTCAGGAACAGGTGATTCCGAAAATCCTGCTCAATCCTACCGATTTGATCGCTCAGGCACAAACCGGAACAGGAAAAACCGCTGCTTACGGACTGCCATTGATACAATCTGCCAGTCTGGCGAAAAGCACTATTCAGGGTTTGGTGCTATGCCCAACACGGGAGTTGTGCATACAGATTACCAGCGACCTTACAAAATTTGCCCGGTTCAGGGAGGATTTCAGGGTCGTACCGGTATATGGAGGTGCAAGCATCGAAACTCAGATCCGAAGCCTGCAGCGTGGAGCCCAGATCGTGGTGGGTACCCCCGGTCGGGTACTGGATCTGATCTCCCGCGGCTCCCTTAAAGTCAAAAAGATCGACTGGCTGGTGCTGGATGAGGCCGATGAGATGCTGAACATGGGATTCAAGGATGACCTGGATGCCATTCTGGCCAGCACTCCGAAATCAAAGCGAACCCTGCTCTTCTCGGCCACCATGCCGGATGAGATCCGGCGAATCGCCAGCGAGTATATGAGAGATCCCATTCAGGTTACCATCGGGGAAAAGAATGCCGGTACCGAACAGGTAAGCCACGTGTACTATGTGGCCCATGCCAAAGACCGCTATGAGGTTCTCAAACGGATCGCCGATATCCACCCATCAATCTACGGAATCGTTTTCTGCCGTACCCGTCAGGAAACCAAGGAGGTGGCTGAGAAATTCATAAAAGACGGCTACAACGCCGATGCCCTGCATGGTGACCTGGCTCAGCAACAGCGCGACCATGTGATGAACCGCTTCAGAAGCGGTTACCTGCAGATGCTGGTGGCAACGGATGTGGCGGCCCGCGGACTTGATGTCAATGATCTGACCCATGTGATCAATTACAATTTGCCCGATGACCTCGAAGTGTACATTCACCGCAGCGGACGAACCGGACGGGCAGGGAAGAGCGGGGTGTCGATCAGCATCGTTCACATGAAGGAGCTTCACAAGATCAAGGAGTTGGAGCGGATGACAAAGCGCCCGTTCAATCGCATGATGATACCGGGGGGCAAGGAGATTTGTAAAAAACAGCTTTTCAACCTCGTTGACAAGGTTGAAAAAGTTGAACTGAAAGATGCCCAGATCGAGGAGTTTCTCCCCGAAATCAACAAGAAGCTTGAGTGGCTCAGCCGCGAGGATCTCATCAAGCACTTCTTTTCGGTCGAATTCAACCGCTTTCTGACTTACTATAAGAATGCCGCAGACCTGAATGTGGCCACCGGCACCACACATGAAAAGGCCAAAATCACTCGCCCCAAACGGACGGTTTTCACCCGCTTTTACGTCAATCTGGGAAGTAAACACGGCATCAACGCCTCTAAACTGCTGGCGCTCGTCAACGATCAAACCCAGAACCGTAGCATCCAGGTGGGAAGGATCGAAATCCTGAAAAGCTTTTCATTCATCGAATGCGACCGGGTATATGAAACCGAGATCCTGAAGGCACTTCAGGGGAATGTCGAGGTTTCAGGTGTTAAGGTGATGGCTGAGATATCCAAACCTGATTCTCCCCAAACCCGCATGAGGGAAAAATCCCGAGAACCCAAACGCCCGGCTATGTCGAAAGGCAAAAAGAAAACCAACCGTAAATCCCGGTTCGCTTAAATGCAATCCGATTTCGCTCAATCGTACAATACCCTGTCGACCTTCCAGTTCTTATCCCGGTCATAGGCAAATTCCTCAACCCGGGGCCTTCGTTCACGCAACCTGACCGATTCTATTCCCAGCAGGCTACCCGTTGACCGGTGATCCTTACCCTCCAGCCTCAGCTCCAGGTTGTATATGCCGGGTTCGGGCCAGAAATCCAGCAGGTGGTGCTCCCATTCCATGACCTGTTCATCGTAAAGGTTCATCGTCTGACCAACCGGTATCCCCTCAAGGTATGCCTGCCAGATACCGTAATCCGGGGCTTTTGTTACCGCCAGCAATAAACGTGTGGGTCTCTTTTCATTTACCCTGAAGGGGATGATGACCTTTGCCCGGTCGGAGGCCGGCTTAAAAAAGAGTTGTCCCTGCGGATAGAAATCAAGGTTATCCTGCACCTCTGCGAGCCCCTGGCTGAAGGATCCTGAAGCGATCACCCCGGTGGCCCGAAACACCTCATCCAGACCGGGAAGAACCCGCTCTTCGGCCGGGGGTACTGTTTCATGTCCCGTAGGAATCCCGGTCTGGTACCAGAATGCCACCGTGGCAAAATCATCTTCCCGCTCATTCCAGCTGTGAGCTTTTTGTTCGACATTTTCATCCGGCGAGATCCACCCGAAATGCTCAATCGTGACCCTGATCTTCTTGCTGAAGACGATGGGGTCGGCAAGATGCCAGCGGTATGCTGAGGTATGGCCGCCAACGATCCCCCACTGATCAAAATAGACGGTGCCGAAATAGGGGGTGTTAACTCCGCTTTTCAATCCCCAGGCTGAAAGAAAATAGTCCTCTGTGCCGGTACCCCAGATCGAAGGTTCTGTTTCACCGTCGATGTAAATCTTTTCATCCCCTTCACCAAACCATGAAGGACTCCGGGTTCTGACCGCCATCACCGTTCCGACGTAATGCCCCTTTCCCTCGGTCTCCAGGATGAGGTAGTCGTCGCCCGGCCGGGTGGGGTACTCCTGGCGGTATCGGGCGTAGAAATAGGGGGTATGTTTCGGAATCCGTTTTTTCAGAATCCAGTCGATGTTATAATAAAGCAGGTTGATATTGCGGTCGGCACTCTGATTGACCACCTCGATCCTGATTGATTTTCTGAAGGGCATGGGCCAAAAGCTGTTGTACGAGTCGGCATCCTCGACGATCACCGGCAGGCTGATCACCTCGCTGCGTTTTCCGAAGCAGTTGGCGAAGAAATCCCCGAAGGGGACCTCGATATCGGGAATCTCCCGACCATCGTACCATACCCGGATCAGCATCTCCTGATGAGTGGCCGATCCCTCTGGTGCCCAGGGATGACGCCCCGGTCCGAGAAAGGTGAACCACATATGGGTCACCACCCCCGGTCCGGTCACATCCAGCACAACCTTGCTCTCACCGGGCATCACCCTTGAGTTGTCAGAGTTATGCGGGATGGGCTTGCCGTCATCTCCCACCTTCGTTGAGGTGGTTCGCATGCTTCTTCCCTCAATGGGCCGGGTCAGGTCGCCGAGGATGGCGCCTCCCGGAGGGTATTGATCACCGCTGTGGCATCCCGTCATGATCGAAACGAGCAGCATCAGGAGTGCCAGCATCATTTTTTGTTTCATGGTTATAGTGTTTGGG
>CAYGOU010000092.1:1679-10603 GCA_964351455.1 uncultured Porphyromonadaceae bacterium | reverse complement strand
TTGATGATGAGCTTCAGATCCGGCGTCTGCTGGAGATCACCCTGACCGCCAGCGGCTATAAGGTGATTCTGGCTGTAAACGGCAAGGATGGTCTGGTGTCGGCAGCGACCCAGCATCCGTCACTGGTTATTTTAGACCTCGGACTGCCGGATATCGAAGGGAATGCCGTTCTTGAAAAACTCAGGGAATGGTATAATAAACCTGTGATCATCCTGTCGGTAAGAAATTCGGAGGAAGAGATCATAAGGGCGCTGGATAACGGGGCTAACGATTATCTTACCAAACCCTTCAGAACAGGTGAGCTCCTCGCCCGGATCAGGGCGGCCTTACGATCGTCAGAAAACCAGGGAGAGGAAGACAGGATCGAGGTCGGTGCATTAACCATCGATATTGCCCACCATGTTGTGATTAAAAACAATGATTTCATAAGGCTCACGGCAACAGAATTTTCACTTCTTTGCCTGCTGGCAAGAAACAGAGGGAGAGTCCTGACCCATCAGTTTATTCTCAAAGAGGTATGGGGCTATGGCTATATAGAGCAGACTCAGTATTTGCGGGTCTTTGTCGCGCAACTTAGAAAAAAAATTGAGGATAATCCTTCGAAACCCTCCGTGCTGATAACTGAATCAGGCATCGGTTATCGATTCGTTGAATAAAGGGTCGTACCCCAGAACTTTCAGCACCATCTGCGCATCAAACAGCGGTCATTCGAAAATCTCAACCAATACTCCCGGCTTCCGGTACTCCGCAAGGTAAAAGGGGAGACCAACGTTGAAGCGCTCTTCATGCAGGAGTTCAAATCCCAGGGACTTCAAGACCTCGTCGGTGCGGCGGTTGAGCTGGCATCCGTCGGCCATCCGTGACCAGAGGGGATTCATGAGATCCTGGATTTTTCCGAAAAGGCGACGGCGCGACCGGATGTGTTCAATCACCACCAGGCGACCGCCCGGCTTGAGCCATTTATTAAAGTTTTCAAGCGCCCGCGCGGGATCGGGAATGGTGCAGAGCACCAGGGTGCAAACCACCGCATCGAGCGAAGCAGGATTCACCAGTTGCTCCATCTCCGGGTAGCCGCAACCCACCTCATGCAGGGTGATGCGGTTGGGCAAAAGCAGCACATCCCTCCTTCGGCGGGCCCACTCCATCATATCGGGAGAGGGCTCAATGGCGGTCACCTCAGCCTCCTCCGTGTAATGCTCGAAATTCACCCCGGTGCCCACCCCCACCTCCAGGATCCGGCCGGTGAGACCTGAAATGAGCCGCGCCCGACGTTTCCTGAGGTAGCGCCTCTCGATCAGGTACATGAACCGGTCGTAGGCTGAAGGGGTAATGTTGTTTTCTCTCATGCCTTCATTTTCTTGAAAATTGTAACAAAGGCCGGTAATTACCTTTGTCGGCTTCGTAAATTGAGTCAAGGTATTCACGGCGAATATCGCCCGGTCCCGATAAATCAGCTCCCCCCCATGAAAATACCTTGAGATCGTATAAATGAGACACAGTGATATCAGCCATCAACCTTGAATGTCTTCCATTTCCATTCGAAAAGGGGTGGATTTTCACAAGCCTGTGAGTGAACCGAATAGCCAATTCGTCAGGTTTATAAACCTGGTTGTCATACCAGTACTTTACATCCCCCAATAACTGGCCCAGACTCACTCCTATAATATACTTGTCAACTCCAATGTTCTTATTGCTCTTTCTGAATCTACCCGCCCACTCCCATACATGGCCAAACATTCTCTTATGAACCTCCAAAATAAATTTTTCCGTAAAAACCCGTGAGGCATCAAACTTTGATATGAGCGACCATTCTACAGCCTCTTGAATATTCAATTGCTCAAATTCATCCAACTCCCTGCGGGTTGCAATGGTTTCAATGAGCAAACCCTCCTTTTCATCCTCATCCAAAGGAGTCTGCCCGGGCATATAATCCATCCTTAATCCCATAGAAACCTCGGCATCTCCCTTCTGATTTCTGCTGCTTTAATCTCAACGGCTTTCCTGAGCCTTTCCGGATGGTTCTCCTGATCCTCCAATTTCATGGTAACGCTTGTCCTGGCAACAATTTCCCTTGCTATCTCCTGAGCACGCAATTCAATCATTGATTCAAGGCTCCTGCTTCTCGGAATGAAGCCATAGACAAATTTCATATCCAGCGAATTCCCAATGTGCTTGAGCACTTTAATAGAAATGGTATCGCTGATTTCCCTTTTTTCAATTTCCCTGGTGCTTTGCGCAGTGATGCCTATCTTGTTTCCCAGTTGCCTTAATGACATGCCCAGAGACAATCTTATGGCCTTAATCCAGCCGGATGATGGTACCGTAAGATCTTCAATGGCTAATAATTGCGCAATCTTTCGATCGGTTTGCTCTAATATGAGTAATTGTTTGTTCATAAGGCTACTCCCTGATTAGTACGGAACAAATATAAGGCTTTAGCTTTAAATTTAGAAATTAATTTACGGCATTAGCCTTAATTCGGACTTATATTATCCTTACCGGCCCTTCTTGTAATTCTTCAGCATCTTTCCGAAATCGCGATCTTTTTTGCGTCTCTCCTCAGCGCTTGACTCAAAATGCGTCCTTTCCTTTTCGAGTTTGAGCCAGTTCTCATACGAAGCCTGGTCAAGATCGCCCGTTTGAAGGGCACCGAGCACCGCGCATCCGGTTTCGCCGGTATGGGTGCAGTCGGGGTAACGGCAATCCCGCGACAGGCTCATGATGCGGTCAAATGTCACCTCCAGTCCCTCTCCCGCATCGGCAATTCCCACCTCCCGCATTCCGGGGTTGTCGATGATCATCGCACCGTTCTCCAGCACAAACAGTTCGCGGTGCGTGGTCACATGCCTTCCACGCTGCACGCTTTCGCTGATGTGATCCGTTCTCATACGTGCGGATCCCAGCAGCCGGTTCAGAAGGGTTGACTTTCCCACTCCCGATGATCCCAGAAGGCAGTAAGTTTTGCCGCTTTCAAGCATCTCCCGGATATCCCCGAATCCCGCTCCGGTTTCGTTGCTCAGGGCCTGCACCTGCACACCCTGCAACCGCTGACGCAGATCCGCCAAAACCTCTCCGAGCCTGAGATTCTCAACCAGATCGGTCTTGCTGAGAATGACAACCGGACTCACACCCGCAGCATGACAGAGGGTGAGGTAGCGCTCGAGGCGGTTCAGACTTAAATCCCGGTCAACCGACTGCAGGATCAGGGCCACATCGATGTTGGCGGCGATCGGCTGCACATCGGAACGCTCTCCCGCGAGCTGCCGTCTGAGCAGGGAGCTGCGTGGTAATATCCGGTGGATGATGGCAAGGTTTTCTTCGAAGGGAGTCAGCTCCACCCAGTCGCCCACAACGGGAAAATCCTCGCGGCTCCGGGCGGAAAAGCGCATGTTTCCGGTGATTTCGGCCTCCAGCTCGGTCCCCGCCATAAGTACCACGTAGCGATCGCGGTGAACTGCGGTGACCCGGCCAGTGGGAAAGGTTTCGTCTTTCATGTTATTCCTCTTCAAACAGACGCAATCCCTCCTATTCCTTGTTTCTTGAACGACCGGCAAGAACCTGATCGGCGGCCAGTTTGCCTGTAAGAATCGACATGGGAACACCGGCAGGACTGTAAGTCCACTGACCGGCCTGGAAAACGGAGGGCAGCGGGGTCTTCACCGAGCTGTTGACCAGCTGGATTCTGTTTGTCACCGGCATGTTTGGTTTAAACGCCCAGCCGACGATGCCCCCTTCTGAACTGCCCGTCCTCTTTTCTATACTCAGCGGTGAAAACGAAAACCGGCCAGTCACCTTCTCTTTGAGCATCGGGTATACCGAATCAGAAAGCACCTTGATCATCCGGCTCTCCAATTCAGAGATAAACTCCTCAAGCCAGCCTGCTTCCTCTATCTTTTTGAAAAGCCTGTATTCTGCCAGCAGGCTGACCATCATGCCGGTTTTGCCCGGGGGAGCCAGGTCACCGTCCTTCAAACCGGGAATCGAAATCTCATAGGTATTCAGTCTGGTATAGGTGTCCAGAAATTTCATAATCCTCTGCTTGCTCACCGGGGTATCATTGCTGATCATTTCTTGCAGATCCTTGCGGTACATTTCGCCCAGCCCTTGCCCTGAAGGTGTATAAAAGACATGCCCATTCGTAATCTTCCTGAAACTCTCCAATGGTTCATCGATCTGCAGAAACAGGGTAAAAACCGATTCACAGGCTTCATGTCCCCTCATTTTCGATTTTACCTGTTCAACCCCGGATTTTGTTTTTGCCGGCAGTTTGTCGATACCCGAAATCCTGTAAAGGGTGTTCAGATCGGCCGCCCAGACCAGTTTATCGTAATGAAGGAGAGCACTGCTGTCATCTGTCAGTTGCTTCTTATCAGGAAAGACTCCGTTTACGATGGTTCCCGTTTTGATCTCGCCCCCCAGGCTCAGAATCTTCTCCTTCAGAACATCCGCCAGTTTGCCTACGCCTCCTTTGGGGTAGAAGTAATCGAGGTAAAGCGAGAAATAGCTCAGGGCAAAAAAGGCAGGGGTATTTCTGAAAAAATGCTGCGAGATGATGTCTCTCAGCGATGGGTTCTTAACAATGGAGGCGAGATAATCTTCGACAGGCATCTGCATCCGGTTGATTTTTCCGATGGTAAGGAGAAACCTGGGTAGCCAGGGAAGAAGCTTTTTGAAAAGGTATCTCCTGTTGCGCTTCAGGTCCATGAATACAGGATTCTCCAGACCATAGAGTACATCCATCTGTTTCATCACCCTCCTGATCACCCGCAGAACCTCATCGATTTCGCTGCCGCTTTCCGGATAAAACCTCTTTAACAGATCGCTGTAGGCTTCAAGGCTTTCGAGGTTTTCAATGTGCAGGATTTCGTTTTCAATGCCAAGCGAAACAGGACTCTTCAACACCTTTAGCTCAATTCCGAGATCCTTAAGCATGGGAAGGATGATCCCGGCATCCAGGAGTGCCCTGACCCCTGCGTCAAAATGAAATCCGTCGCGCATGAAAGAGTTGACCAGTCCGCCCACCTCGGCATTTTTCTCAATCAGCAGCACCTTTCGTCCCGCTTTCGCCAGGTAAGCCGTTGCAGTCAATCCGGCAATACCCCCTCCCACCACGATGGCATCGTATCGTTTTCCGGTCATTTGAGGGTTGAATTTAGAATTTTCAGGGATACCTCCCACAATTCATCTGCAAGCTCTTCATCCAATGCGGGAGGTGCCGGCTCTTCTTCAGTGGTCAGGTTAAAAAACCTCCCGTTTACACCCTCCACCTCTTTTGAAACACCAAGATAATAGAGGGCCGCAGCCGATATTTCAGGAGATTTCAGGGTTTTGTTAATAAAGTTTCTTTTAAACCATTGGTACACCGGTCCGTTGTCGCTCCCTGTATTGGACAACACGGCTCCGGGATGCATGGTGTTGATGGTTACCCCGCTGTTCAACAGCAGCTTCCTGAAGGGGATCATCGACAGAAGCTGGGCCATTTTTGCCGATCCATAGCTTTTCATGCCGGAATAGCTTCGTCTTTCGAAGTTCAAATCATCCGGTTTTATCCCCCAGGCGGCAAAGCGGTGCCCCTCTGAGCCCACCATCAGGATGCGGGCCCTCTCCTGCGACTTCAGCTTATCGATCAGCATGTAATTCATGATGAAAGAGGAGAGGTAATTGACCACAAAAACCTTTTCGAGGTTGTCTTCGGTCAATTCGCGCTTTGACAGGTATACTCCCGCGTTATGGATCAAAACATCAATGGAACCAGGCAGTTCGGCCAACTCCCGGGATACCTTGACTACCTCCGCCAGCTTACTGAGGTCTGCTGTTTTGTAGCTGCAGGCAACCCCGAATTCCTGCTCAATCTCACTGCAAAGCTGTTCCGATTTGGCGCGGCTGCGGTTGATCACCAAGAGATTGGCCCCATGGGATGCATACTTTCGTGCGGTTACAAGTCCAATGCCCGAGGTGGCTCCGGTGATGACCACCAGGCGGCCCTGAAAATCGTCGGTGCATATCTGCGGATCCCGGCGGCCGTTGCGGATCATGGCCAGGATGTTCGACCACTTGTATTCGCGGACGTACTGAGAGGTTGTTTTGCCCATATCCTGTTGCTATCCGAATTTCTTCACCAGAAACCTGCGGTACATCCGGTTGAAACGGGGAATGTTGTTGAAGATGTCGCCCCACAGGTCGTAATAGTCGCGCTGCTCGAGGATCAGGCCATCCTCACTGATCAACAGTTTCGTGGCACCATAGATGGGTGTGTTCGGGTATTTCTTGAACATCATGGTCATCACCCAGTCGAACATGATCAGGTTGCCGGTCTGGCTGATGGAGACAATATCCATTTTGAGCTGCTTTGTGCGTTCAGTGAGCCGGTTGCACATGGCAATGAAGTTGTCGATTCCGTCGATGCGCTGAATGGTATCCTGAAAGATGATGTCGCGGTGATAGTATTTAAAAATGTGCGACCAGTCGGGTTTCCCCTCCCGGTTATAGGTTTTCGACCACAACTCGCCGATGGTATCCACATTCAGCGGAAGCCGCTCCATGCCCTCTTCATTCGGATCCTTTGCCTGATCGTTCATGTTTCAAAAACGTTTGTTTCGTGGTCAAAGATAATGGCATGACTGACATGGCAAACTGAGGGTGATTTCGTTTTTCAAAAGGCGGTAGTGTTTTTTCATGCATTCTCGTAATCCTTCAACCTCAGCAATCGGTTGATTTTTTCTGCCTCACTGGCGGGAATACCCACCTCACGGGCAATTCTTCTCCACTGACTCACGGCCGCAATGATCTCTTCAAGGATGTTGGCAGCCTTTTTTATGCCAAAGGCTTCTCCAAATCCAAGTAGATCTTCTCTGACAAAATGGTCAAACTTGCCATTGATGGAGGTCTGGTGTTCGTTGGTCCATTTGCCCCCGGGACTGTACTGAAATGTTAAATCGTAAGCCGGGGATATGGACCATTTACCTTGCCGGTCCATCAGAAAGGAAAAGTTCTTAACATGATCATCCTGGTTTCTGGCAATGACGTTAAAAATCATCCTTCTAAATTGCTGTTCAAAATGGTTATAAGGCAGTTGAAGTCGCTTCATCACCCTGAAAAGGGTCTCGTAACTGCTGGCTTTTGGAACCCTGTAATCTATCCCTGCCAGTGCCCCCAGGGTTTGGGAATGGATTTTGCCCCCAGCCTCCGTCCTGTCAAAGCGCTTTGTTAAGAAGTGGAATCTTCGGTTCTCTTCAAGCAATCGGCATTCTGTCATTTCAATTTTCGCCTCTATAGCAAGTTTGTAATAGGCATATTCTAATAACCCCTTGCCAAGACTCTCGCCAAGCATCTTTTCGTTAGCTCCGTCAAATTTCAGAATCCAGTATGAATAACCTTCCGGTTGTATGATATCACCCGGTCTGAGCTCCTCAATTTTGCCTTCGCCGTCTGTTTTCATGGCTATCAGGGCTTTTGCCCTGGCGCCACCGGCTGAGGTGCCGACTCTCAAAATATCAGACAGTGTTTCGGTATCCAAAGCCGGATATCTGGTTTTTTCTTTTTGCTCCAGAACCAATCTAGCCACTTCAATCAGTTCGGTGACATCCAGTCTCACAGAGCTCTTTTCCATATGGTTGACAGGTTCATACTCCAGAGCCCCCATCCCTCTTTTGCCCACGTAGGTCAAACGGTCGACAGGGTTAACATCGTTATATGACAATTGTCTCTGCCTGAACCACTCCCTCATCATAAGGTTTCCAAAATCATCGGGCATTGAATCCGACAACAGATAGGGCAGATTGTGAAAATGGATATGGCTCCGGTTGGTCTGGTAGCTTTTCCCCTCTACGGGCATTACGATCGGTGATGGCTCGATGCCCAATGCCCTGAACTCGTCTGAATACTGAAATACCGCATAGCCACCTGAAGCGCTCCATTCGGCGGTGCCAACGGATTGTCCGTTTAGAGTGATTTCAACGATCATCGGTTCAAGTTTCTTTTGGTAGCCCTTTTGCGTTCGCTCCTGATCCTGGCTTTTTCGAATTTTAGCTTCATCTCGAGGTTCTCAACCACGTTGAAAACCGATTCAAACTCCCTGATCCTGTTCAACCGGATCAATATTCTGATGAGGCTGTCAAGGGTTGAGGACTTACCCAGTTCAATGAGACTAACGGTCGACACGCTCAAGCCAACCTCCTCAGCCAGATCTTTTTGCGTCAGGTTATGCTGCAACCGGATTTTTTTGAGACGCATGCCAATCTCACCCACAATCTCCTTCTCGGTCAGGAATAACCAGTCATTCATGCAATTGATTTTAACTATTGTATGTTGCTAAGTTATGATATATTCTAACATATTACTATTAAACTTTTATTATTTAGGTTTAATACCAAGCTTGCCAAACTGGTTAAAGTGCAGGAAAATGCTCCCCCCGCATCCTTTCAACCGCGTTGCGTACTCCGGGTGAGAGCGACTCGAGGTAATGGTCGCCGGTGAGAAAATCGATCTCCATTTTCAGTTCGGGATAGCGGTCGGCGATGCTGAAGATCATCCTCAGTGCGGTGTACCGAACCGATGGCTGATGGTGGATCTGTTCCCAGAGGGTCACGCAGAGGTCGAACAGGTATCCCTCGAGCTCTTCATCGATCTCCATGACGCTCAGGATCTTTAGCAGTTCACGCTGATGACCCGACTTTTTGCCCGGAATCGCCCGGATCATCTCCGGAATGTAAACCCGCAGTCGCGGGTCGTTGGGCTCCATACAGCTCCAGAGCAGCCAGGCCGCCCTCCACGAGTAGGGCTGCCGGTCGAGCAAGGCCAGCCTCGCCAGCTCAACGAAATCCTCCGGGTGCTCCCTGACGTGCGCGATCATGCCATCCTTGTAGAGGTGGGTCAGCACCCACTCAATGCCGGTTTCGGGTTTGAGCGACATGCGTTGAAATTAG